>CAYRJI010000015.1:0-29667 GCA_964424645.1 uncultured Akkermansia sp.
ACAACACGGAGGTCGTGCCCGATCCCCTCGAAACTGACCCGTGGGTGGGCGACAAGGTGGAAGACGCAGGTGGGAATCACGTGGACAAGCTGAAGGGTCAGGACACGTACTTTGACGGCATGATCCGGAGCGGGGATGTGCAGACGCGGTTTGTGAAGACGGGGGCGGGGACGCTCACGGTGGGAGATGGGACAGAGAGCGGCGGGGTGGACATCGCGGGCGAGCTGAGGCTCGAGAACGGCGACTTTGTGGTGCGCGGAAAGAACGGGGTGGTCGGTACGCTGACCTTTGCCTACGAGGAAGGCGCGGTTCACGAGAAGGGCTTTGTTGTGCAGGGCGGGAAGGTGACGGTGGGGGCACTCAACGAGACGGGCGGCGGCAAGGTGACGCTGGAACAGAGGGGAATCTTCGCCTTTGTGGGAGATAACACGGCGACACCGCTCGAGAACCTGCAATTCACCGGCAACGGCACGCTGGAGGTGGGAGGAGATGAGGACGGCGGGAAACTGGCACTGGGCGGCACGTCCTCCATTGCGGGATTGGACGTGCAGGTGGATAAGGACAGCACGCTGAGCCTGCGGGACGGAGCCGCGTTGGATGATGTCGGGACGGTGACGCTGTCCGAGAATGCCACGCTCGACCTGAGCGGCTCGGCGCACGAGACGCGACACTCAATCGGGGAACTGACGAGCGATGGCGAGGGTGCGGGCATCCTCAAAGGCGGGGCGAACACCGATCTGACGGTGAAGGGCGGTTCGTTCAGCGGGACCCTTTCCGGGGACGGGAAGTTGACCGTTACCGGCGTGCTCACCCTGAAGGATGTCACCACCGATGTTAAGGCACCCGCCGCAGCGTGGGACCTCACGGTGCAGAAGGGTGGCAGCCTCACCCTCGATACCTCCAAACAGCGCGAAGCGACCGGACCGACCTTCGGGGATGTGCGCTTTGAGGACGGCTCGAGCGTCACGCTGAGCTTCGATTACGAGAAGGACGGAGGATCAACGATGCACACGCACACTCTCACCGTGGGCAAAGGGGTCAACCTGAAGCTGGAATCCACGAGCGCGACCGCTTTCAACGACCTCCGCATCCGAATTGCTTTCGCGGAAGAGGGCGCGAGCATGCTCACGGAGACGAGCGTGACGCTTCAAGGCGCGGCATTCCTGCATTTCGAGATGGGTACCACGCAGAGACAGATACAATACGACTCCGGGAAAAAGGAATACTACGTGGAGGCGAAGGTAGTAAACGTCAACAAATTTGAACAAGCTCTGCCGGGGATGGACAAGAACACGCGCGCGGGCTCAGAGCTCTTCTGGTCGGTATCCACGCCGGGCAAGGGAGGAGCCATCGCCGAGGAGCTCTCTGCCCCCAACTCCGACCTTTACAAGATGCTCACCGGACTCAAGGAGATGCTGGATAACAACAACAAAACCGGACTAGCGCGCGCACTGACGGCGGGTGCCGGGGCGTCGATTTCGGTGCTGGGACCCGCCCTCGCGGAGGACATGCACCGGCAGTTGGTCTCCATGCGCAATCGCTCCACCACGCTGACGGAAGACCTGCCGACGGATGGGTACGACGCGTTCCCGTACTGGCACGCGTGGATCACCGGTGAGGGAGGCTACCACAAGCTGGATGCCGATGGCTTCGCGCCGGGGTATACGCTCAATAACTGGGGAGGTTCTGTGGGAGCTGACGCGAATATCACGCAGCGCACGTCGGTCGGTCTGGCACTCACGGCGATGTACGGAGACCTGAAGACGGACGCGGCGGACAGCGCGTCGGGCAACATCGATACGGTGTACCTGAGCGGCTACCTGAGGCACGCGATCGGGGCATGGAGTCATACGGTTGCCCTCAGTGTGGGAATGGCGGATGTGAAGCTGGACCGCACGGTGAGTTACGGGAGCGGGAGTTACCACACGAGCGGGGACACGGACGGGTTGGCGTTCGGGCTCTTGTACGAGGTGGGCTACACGAAACTCGTCAACAAGAGCGGGACATTCGCGTTGCAGCCCATAGCCAATGTGGAGCTGCGCCACGCGATGATCGACGGCTACACGGAGACGGGCAGCGACGCGGGGCTGCGGGTGGATGACATCGAGCAGACCATTCTGACCTTCGGAGCGGGCGTGCGTGTGCAGGGGCTGGTCGGCGGGCGCGCGTTCAATGACTCGGCGATGCTGGAGGCGCGAGCCCTCGTGAAAGCTGATGTGGGAGACCGTTCCGGTACTTCGAAGCACGCGATCATCCACGACACCACCCAAGCGGAAGTTGAGAGCGCGGAGGTGGGAGCCGTGGGGGTAGAAGCCGGAGTGGGGTTGAGTGTGCCGCTGGGACGAAACATGGGCAGCATCATCGTTGACGGTTCGGTAGAATTCCGTAGCGGCTGGACAAGCGCGAATGCGAGCGCAGGCTATCGCATCAGCTTCTGACAATTTTCCGTCGCCCTCCCCCGTCACCCCAGAATGCGCGGTCGCCAAGACCGGAACGGGGGAGGGTAGGCGGACCAAGATGAAGTACGAGGTACGAAGTACGAAGTACGAAGTGGCAAAGCCGGAGAAAGAGGGATGTGGTGGGCGGCGGTGTCGTGCAGGGAAAAGGTGTGTGGAGGAAATCGTAAAGACGCCGTGTGCGGCAGGGAGAGAGGGAGTGGTAAATAAAAAGTACGAAGTGGCGAAGCTGTAGCGTGGGAGCGGGGGAAAAGCAAGGGGACGGTGCTTCGTTCTCCGAGGTTTTGCACACGGAGAGCAAATCAATGCACTCTTGGGGTTGATACTCTGCGGTATGCGGAGTGTATGAATGCTGCATAGGGATTGGTGCTGCACCGATTATCGGAAAGTTTTTGGGGGTGTCCGCAGTCTTGTGACGCATAAAAATGTAAAAAAATGGGAAAAAAGATTGACAAATGAGGTGTATTGGAGTGTACTAAGTGGAGTGGCAAGTGTACCCAAAGAAATGTCGATAGACCGTGTAGTGATGTTCACGGGAAATGTGACGCACAAGCTGGATCCGAAGAGTCGGGTAGCGATACCGGCGGGCTGGCGGGCGGCACAGGGGGGTATCTTGGTCATGATAGAAGCGCATGTCGAGGGGAGGCGAGTGCTGAAATGCTACACGAGAGAAAGCTTTGCAGAAAAGATCGAAGAGATACGAGAGCATGCGCGGGAGGAGAAGATATCGCCCGGTGAAGTGGATTGGTATGTGGGGAAGATCACGGGTTGTAGTTTTGAGGGCGAGGTGAGTTCTCAAGGGAAGTTGCTGATACCCAAGCCTCAACGTGAAGGGATGCATTTGGGAGAAACGGCAACGTTGGTGGGACGCGGCTCCTTCTTCGAAATCTGGAATCCGTCCGATTACGCGCAAACACATACGGCTGAAGCCCTCAGTAAACTGAAGCTGGACCAACTCTTCCGCGTACTATCATGAGCGACAGGATGCCAGAGAGTTGGGTCAGCCCGCGTCCGCCGTCCGGAGCCCTGTGCTACCACATCGTGCTGTGGTGTCCGGGTGCGGTGAGTGAGGCGAGCATAAATGCCCGGGGAGAGGAGCGTACCGCCCTGCTGCAAAAGATGCAGGAGGCGGGAACGCGCGGAGCGCGCGGGGCGTTGTCTACAGCTCAGCACCGGCTGAAGGAACTCAACGCGGCGATCTGCCGGGAAGCCTTTGCACCCATGGGAACCTCTTCGCGCGCGCGGGGGGTACGCGCGGACCTGCTCCGTACGCACCTGCGCGGGGATGCCTCTGTGCTTGGTTACCGGCTCGGTGCAGTGGCGGTAGAAGTCTGGCTGGAGTTGAGCGAAAGCACGGGGATAGAAGCCCGTGTTCGCTCATGGCAAGAAGCAAGCGGGGCGATGCAGACGGAGGATTTCATCGCCGAGCAAATACCCGCGAGCGAGATACTGCTGCTGCAGCGGGAAGCCCGCGAAGCAGGCACAGAGAATGCCGCTCCGGTGTACGAAGCGAATGCATCGAATTACCACCATACAACAGTCCTTTTGCAAGAAGCGGTGGAAGCCTTGCAGCCCTCGGAAGGGAAGCTCTTCGTGGATGCTACCTTGGGCGGCGGCGGACACAGCGAGCGACTCTTGGCGGCGGGAGCTACCGTGTGGGGCATTGACCGCGACCCGGCAGCTCGAGAGGCAGCCCGCAAAAGGCTGGCAAAGTACGGCAACCGCCTGCACGTGCTGGCGGGTAACTCCCGCGATGTGGCGAAGTTGCTGCACAGGCAGGGCGTGCACACAGTGGACGGTATCTTGGCTGACCTAGGTGTCTCCTCCCACCAAGTGGATACGCCGGAGCGCGGCTTTTCTTTCATGAAGGAGGGACCGCTGGACATGCGTATGGACCCCTCCCAATCGCGCTGCGCCGCCGACATCGTCAATGATGCCGACGAGCAGACCCTAGCAGAGATTCTTCGTATGTACGGCGAAGAACGCGCCTCGCGCTCCATCGCCAAGCGCATCGTGCAGCAACGCGCACTCGGGCGTATCTCCACCACTACACAGCTCGCCGACGTCATCTGTTCCGTGCTGCCGCGCAAGGGGCGTCTGCACCCGGCAACGCGGAGTTTTCAGGCACTGCGCATCGCGGTAAATGATGAAGTCGGTGCCCTATCGGATTTGCTGGAGGGTGGTCTCTCCCTCCTGCATCGCGGCGGGCGCATGGTCATCATCTCCTTCCACAGCTTGGAGGACCGCACCGTGAAGCATTTCTTTGAGCGGGTAACAAAGCCGCAACTCGACCGACCGGAGTGGTCTCAACCCCGCCCCAACCCGGAATTCTGTGCGGTGTCACTTTCCCGTAAACCTGTTACTCCGAGCCAAGAAGAAGTTGCCGCCAATCCGCGTGCTCGCAGCGCAAAAATGCGTGTCATCGAAAAGTTATAACCGTATGCAAACGAACTACAAGAGAAAGAAGAGATATTCCCGGCGCATCAGTTTTGGCACACTGGTGTGGATGGTGATGTTTGCGGTGATTGCCGCAGGTCTGGGTGTCCTTTATGCTGTGCTGAAAAATGACCAAGTCGCCGTGCAGACGGAAATCAGCAAGTTGAATCGAGAATCCGCCATTTGCCGCATGAACGCCAATCAATACAAGGCGAGGACAGACGCCCTGACTAACCGCTGGGCAATGCGCGACCGCCTGCTCCAAGACGGCTCTGACCTACGCGATATTCGCCACGAGCAAATCGAAATCGCCCGCAGGAGCGAGCAAGCTGACCGGCGTGTCACTGCCGCTCGTTAGCTTCCCCTGAACCTGATACGCCCCCCGCTCGAGCACCACGGCAATGAAAACGAAAATCCCCTTTGCGAATCGATGTGCATGGCTGTGCACGCTGGTGCTGGGGGTGTCGTGCGCGCAAGCCTACCGCCTCGTCGAATTGCAGATGGTGGACTCCGGTAACTGCGGACAAATTGCTGCCGATGAACTCATTGAAAAAGAACGGATACCGGCACAACGCGGGGTCATCATGGACCGCAACGAGGAGGTACTCACCAACAACGTGCAACATGCCGAGTTGATCGCCAACCGCTATCACCTGCGCGAGTTGACTGCTGTGGTGGACGGGTTGGCGTTCAACCAAGTCAGCCATTCGCCCGAATGGGCTAACACCGAAGACCGCAATGAACGGCGTAAGATGCTACTCAGCAAGCGTACCGAGCTGCTCGGTAACGCACGTCGTCTGCTCTCCCCCGAACAAAAAGCTGCGCTACGCCGTCAACTGGGCACGTCGGACGCTCGAGCGAATCGTCTGCTCGAATACGACCCGGATGTCTGCGCCTACTACTTCCGACTGCACGACCGGCTGGTGGCGGAGCTGCTCTACCCCTACCTCTGCCAGACGGAGGTGCCCGACGACAGCAAAAAGGGCAAGCACTTCATGACGCGTGAAGAAATTGCGGAGCGGATCGCACAGTCCGCCACGGAGCAGTATAACTGTGAAGCCGAAAAAAAAGGTGTCCCCCCCCGCAGTTTTCGCAACCGCATCATCCTCGCCAAGGGGCTCAACCCCGACACGGCGGAGCGCATCAAGGACACCCTGAAAAAGGCACACGTGCGCGGCATCATGGTGCAGTCCGACCCCAAACGCTCATACGTGATGCCCGAAATGCTCTGCCACGTCCTCGGCTACGTCGACCACGAAAACCACGGGATGAGTGGTGTAGAACAGTTCTTCCAGAGCTACCTAGCGGGGGTGGACGGCATGCGTGAATACCGCCACAACGCACGGGGGCAAGTCCTACCGAACGAAGATGACCGCTACCTACCCCCCAAGGACGGGCTGAACCTCCGGCTCACCATCGATATGCGCCTGCAGGCTATCTGCGAACAGGAACTCGACCGAGGTATGCGTCACTACCGCGCCAAGCGAGGCTGCATGATTGTGGTCGAGCCCCACTCCGGCGATATCCTCGCCATGGTCAGTCGCCCTTCCTTCAACTTAAATACCAAAGACCTCATCACCCCGGACGGCACATTCAAGCGCGGCAGTGTCAAGGAAAAAAGCGGTATGCCGGTGACGGGTGACTTCAACTTTGCCTGCCAGACGCGTTACGAACCGGGTTCCACCTTCAAGGTCATTGCGGCAACCACGGCCCTCGACAAGCATATCATGAAGTACAACACCCCCGTGAATTGCACGCCCTTCAGCGTCGGTTTCGGCAGTAAACCGATCAATGACGGTCGCTTTAACTACGGGACACTCCCCCTCTTCGGTGTGCTGAAAAAGTCGAGTAACCCCGGCGCAGCTCGCATTGCTCTGTCGTGCAAGTGGTCCAATTACAAGGAGTACGTGCAACGCTACGGGTTGGACAAACCCGTGGGCATCGACCTGCCCAGCGGCGGGGCGTGTCTGCTCGCCGACGGCTCTAACATCGTCAACTTCTCCCGCATTGCCTACGGTTATTCTGTGTCGGTCTCTCCCCTGCACATGGCTATGGTCTATGCCACTATTGCCAATGACGGCGTGCGCATGAAACCACGCTTGATCGACAAAATTATAGCTGCTGACGGTTCAGTATACGATGAATGCAAGCCGCAGGCGGTGCAGAGAGTGATGTCCCCGGAAACGGCACGTGACCTACGCCGTGCCCTTCAAACTGTCACTGAAACCAGTGCTCAGGGAGGTCGCGGCACGGCTACAGCCGCCGCCATCCCCGGTTTCCTGATCGGCGGTAAAACCGGTACCGCAAAAAAGGTCAAAGCTTCCGGCGGCTACCACGATGACCTCTACACGGTATCTTTTGCCGGTGTATTGCCCATCGATGATCCGCAACTGGTGGTCATGACCGTGATCGATGAACCCCACCCAACGGACTGCAACCCGGGCGGCGGTACCGTCGCTGCTCCCATCTTTCGCCAAGCGGCGGAGCGGATGATTGACTTGCTCAGCATCCCGCCGCACGATGCCAAAGCCTTTGCAGACTACCGCAGTAACAAGGATCGTATAGCAGAACAACATCAGTAACCCCCTCCGTGCGCACCTACCTATGTTCCTCTCGTCTCAGCTCTTTTCCATGCTCCCCGATGCTGTAATCACCGGGTCGCAGCGGCGTACCATTGGGCAGCTGACCGACGATAGTCGCAAGGTCACCCCGGGCAGTGCCTTTATAGCCGTGCACGGCTGTCAGTTCGACGGTCATTCGGTCATCCCCGATGCCCTCAACTCCGGTGCTGTGGCAATTGTGGCAGAATCGCCCTGTCCGCCGGACCTAGCGGATAAGGGGATATGCTGGGTGCAAGTGCCGGACTCTCGGCGGGCATGTGGGTTACTCATGAGCGCGTGGCAGGGGTTCCCGAGTCAGCAGCTCGTGTCCATAGGCGTAACCGGCACAAACGGCAAGACGACCATCACCTACCTGCTCCACCACATCCTGCGCAGCACGTGGCAGCGGGCGGGGTTGATCGGCACCGTGTATTACGATGATGGAATACGCCGCACAGTCTCACACAACACAACCCCCGGAAGTGCGGAGCTGCAGCGTATGCTCGCCGATATGGTGCGCAACGGTTGCCGCGCGGTCTCTATGGAAGTCTCTTCGCACGCCTTGGAGCAAGAACGCACCGCCGGTATGGATTTTCGCGTAGGTATTTTCACAAATCTCACGCAGGACCACCTCGACTACCACGGCGACATGGAGTCCTATTACCGTGCCAAGAAAAAGCTCTTCACGGGCATGGCGGAGAGCGGCAACCGTAAAGCCGAAGCTGTTATTAACATCGATGACCCCTACGGACGTCGCTTGGCGGGCGAGATGTCCCGCATCATGAAGATTCGTACCTTCGGCGAATCCCCCGATGCCGAATACCGTATCATCCCGCGTCTCGTCTCCCTGAAAGGCAGCCAGTATGAATTGTCCCGCAAAGGTCGCAGCTTCTTGGTTCGTGTCCCCTTGATCGGTCGCTTCAACATCTCTAACAGTATGGCCGCCTTGGTGGGGGCAGTGGCAGCGGGCGTGAACTTCCGAGATGCCCTCAACTGCCTCGCCTCAGCCCCCCAAGTGCCCGGCAGACTCGAATTGGTCAGCAGCGCAAACAATGTGCAATGTTTCGTGGACTACGCGCATACTCCCGATGCCCTCGATAATGTGTGCCGCACGATGCGTGACCTTTGTCGCCAAGGTCGCCTCATCGTGGTATTCGGGTGCGGGGGCGACCGAGACCACACGAAACGCCCGCTCATGGGTGCCGCCGCCGCACGTTTCGCCGACATCTGCATCGTGACGAGTGACAACCCGCGCCACGAAGACCCCGACAGCATCATCGACCAGATCATGCCGGGCATTCCGCGCGACAAACAACGCCGCATCACCAACCGCGCAGAAGCTATCGAATCGGCTCTGGCAACCGCACGCAGGGGAGACGTTGTGCTCATCGCCGGTAAGGGTCACGAAAATTATCAGATCATCGGTGACAAAACGATCCACTTTTCGGATGCAGAGGCTGTGCGACGGTACAGACAACGCATTGAACAAGAATTGATAGCCGCAAATAATACCGGGAGAAGTCATGACAGAAATTGAGCTGCAAGACCTAGTGCTCGGTGCGGGCGGTACGCTACGTTCCGTCGGCACCCGCCCCATCACCGCCGGGGTCTGCACCGACAGCCGCTCTGTGCGCCCGGGTGCTGTCTTCTTTGCCCTCTGCGGCGACAAATTCGACGGTAACTCCTACGCCTCCGCAGCATCACAGCAGGCGGCGGCAGTAGTCGTAAAACGCCTTTCCGGTGCGTATCACCCGGATTGCAGTGTGGTGCAGGTGGAGGATGGACTGCAGGCTCTGCAGAATTTGGCAGCTTGGTGGCGGCGGCATTTGTCCTTGCGGGCTGTAGCCGTCACGGGCTCCTGCGGGAAAACCGGCACGAAGGATATGGTGCGCTCGGTACTGGAGCAACACTTTGCGCACGTGGCGGCCACACAGGGCAACTTCAACAACCATGTCGGTGTACCCCTGAGTATTCTCGCCGCTCCGCCGGATACCCAAGCCGCCGTCTGGGAGTTGGGCATGAACCATGCCGGTGAATTGGCACCACTTTGCGCCATGTCTCAACCGCACATCGGAATCATCACGCACATCGGCTCCGCCCATATCGGTCTGCTCGGCTCGCGCGATGCTATCGCCTACGAAAAGTGCACCCTCGCCCGCTCCCTGCCGAAGGATGGCTGCATGATATTCCCCGCCACCGATGAGTATGCGGACTACATCGCCTCTCAAACCCAAGCGGAACCGCTCCCGGTGGGCGGCACCGGCAGCTCCGTCCGCGCCCGGGATGTGCATTCCGATGCGCATGGCTCTGCTTTCACGCTCGTCATCGAGGGCGTAGGTGAGGTCCCCGTGCAGCTGCCCGTGCCCAGCGAGCACATGGTCAACAACAGTTTGCTGGCAGCGGCAGCGGGCTGGAAGCTCGGCTGCTCTCTCCACGAAATTGCCGCCGGTCTCGGCGAGCTCTCCCTCACCTGCGGACGTCTCTCTTGTCGAGAGGCGAGTGGTGTGCTGCTGGTGGATGACACCTACAACGCCAACCCGGAGAGTATGATTGCTGCCTTGCGTACGGTGGCGAGCATGTCCGTGCCCGGCAAGCACTTTGCCGTGCTCGGCAAAATGGGTGAACTTGGCAGCACCGGAGTGGCAGCGCATGCCGAAGTGGGGAGATGCGCGGCAGAATCCGGCTATGCGGGTGTGGTGGTGCTCGGGGAGGGGAGTGCGGAGCTACATGCCCTAGTGGAAGCTGTGCGCACCGGCGGAGTGCCCGTGCAGCGCACGGAATCCGTGCAGTATGCTGCTCAGTTCCTTCGCTCTGTCATTCATCCGGGTGATGCCGTCCTCTTCAAGGGCTCGCGTGCGGCAGGTATCGAACGTGTCATGGATGCTTTCCTCAACTGTGTCTGACGTGCCATGTTAGCTTTATTTTTCGAGTTGAGTTCATCGTTTCTCCGCGTCCTCGCCGCTGTGGTGCCGCCGCTCCTGATCCTTTTGCTCGCTCCCGGGGTGATTCGTAAGCTGCGTGCCCTGAAAGCGGGACAGCCGGTGCGTGAAGCCCACGGCAATGTGCACGCCCCTGCCCACGCCGCCAAAGCCGGTACGCCTACCATGGGCGGTATTCTCATTATCGGTTCTTTGTTGCTCTATGCTCTGCTCTTTTTACCCTTGGACAGCGTCTACCTGCAGTGCATCCTCCTCGTCACCGCCGTAACTGCTTTCCTTGGATTCTTAGATGATTTTGCTAAAATAAAGAAGCACTCCAGCGACGGCGTCAACGGTTGGTTCAAGATTGCCCTGCAAACCTTGGTAGCCACTGCTTGCGCCGTGTATTTGTACGTATCTGATGCCACTGCAACCGATATTTGGGTGCCTTTTTACGGTATAGTTGACTTGGGTTGGCTCTTTATCCCACTCGCTATCCTCACCATTATCGCCACGTCAAACGCCGTGAATTTGACTGACGGTTTGGACGGTCTGGCAAGCGGCTGCATGATACCCGCCGCTCTCTTCTTCTCCTCCTATGCCGTCATTTTCAACCAAACTGCGTCGGCTTGTTTCTCCTTGGCTATCGCCTCTGCCTGTGCCACTTTCCTGTGGTTCAATTGTCACCCCGCCAAGGTCTTCATGGGCGATACGGGTTCCTTGGCTCTGGGCGGTGCCCTCGGTACCTTAGCCGTGTGCACGCGGATGGAGCTTGTGCTCCTTATCGTGGCGGGTGTCTTTGTGGCGGAAGCTGCTTCGGTGATGCTTCAAGTGCTATGGTTCAAACTCTCCCGCCGTCTCTACGGTGAAGGGCGTCGCTTCTTCCGCATGGCCCCGCTGCATCATCACTTCGAAATGTGCGGTGTTAGTGAGACACAGGTATGCGTGCGTTTTTGGATCATTGCTTGGGTCCTATATGTCATTGCTCATTACGTTGCCAATCCTTTCCACCTATGAATTTAACCGAAAAAAAAGTGGCGATTCTCGGCTGCGGTCGCAGCGGGGTAGCGGCGGCACATTTGGCGGCGGCGCACGGGGCGGCGGAGGTGTGCATTTTCGACTCCGACCCACACGCGGTCTGCCCTGACCCCAAGCTCCCCTTTGTTGCCGGGGCGGGGGAGAGTGATGCCCGCCGTTTTGCGGCAGACCTCGTCGTCATTTCCCCCGGAATCGAGGCTGCCAATCCGTGGGTCCCGGCGTTCTCCTGCATGGGTGCCCCCATCATCGGCGAAGTCGAGCTGGCTTCCCGGTTCTTCTCCGGTCGCATCATCGCCATCACCGGTACCAACGGCAAGACGACTACCACGTCCCTCGTCGCACACCTCCTCCGCCACGCGGGTCGCTCCGCTGTAGCCTGCGGTAACTTCGGTTTTCCGTTCAGTGAAGTCGCCTTGCAAAAGCCTCAACCCGAGTTTGCCGTCCTTGAGCTTTCGTCCTTTCAGCTGGAGACAATCGTGAACTTTAAACCGGAAGTAGCCGTGTGGCTGAACTTTGCACCGGACCACCTCGACCGTTACCCGTCGGTAAACGATTACTTCTCCGCCAAACTGCGCATCTTTGAAAATATGGACGATGAGCAAATCGCCATCGTCCGCGCCGGGGAAAATCTCCCACACATCAAACCACGCATAATCGAATTTTCCGCCTGCGTGGGCAGCGGTCTCCTCCGCTTCGAGGATTCGTGTATCAAGCAAATTGATTCCACTGTGGCAGACCTGCGCGGCACCGCCCTAGCGCAAATGCACAACGCCGAGAATGCCATGGCTGCCATCCTCGCCTGCCGCGCCGTCGGTCTCACGGATGCTGACTTCGTGCCCGCTCTGGCAAGTTTTGAACTTCCCCACCACCGCTGCGAATGGGTCGCCGAAGATCGCGGGGTGCTCTGGTTGAATGATTCCAAGAGTACCAACCTGCATTCCGCCCAAGCAGCCATTCGCTCCCAATCTCGCCCTACCATCTTACTGGCAGGTGGTAAAGATAAGGGGTTGGATTACTCGCCCTTACTTCCCCTCATGCGCGGCAAAGTCAAACTCTGCATCGTCTTCGGGCAGATTGCCGAGCAGCTTGAACGCACCTTCAGTCCGGAATTCGAGACCATCCGCACGTCCACAGTAAGCGAAGCGGTTCAGGAGGCTGCCGCTCGCGCCTCCGCCGGGGATGTCGTCCTCTTCTCGCCGGGTACTTCTTCTTTCGATCAATACAGCAACTACGCGCAGCGCGGTGACGATTTCCGCGCAGCAGTCCAAAAAGTCCTTCATTCCAACCCCCAACCTCTCACCCAACGATTATGAAAAAATACGACCCCTACAATACGCCCACTCTCGGTCGCGTCAAACAAAAAAAACATTTCTTCCACTCTCTCCTCAAGCGACATCACTCCAATACCGGGCTCGTCGAAGACCGCACCAGTAGCGTCACCATCATTCGTATCATCGGTGGGCTGCTTTTGCTCCACCTCATCATCATCGGCGGCGTCTTGCTGCGCGGGCATTTGGTACGAGACGGCGGCTCCTCTGTCCCCTCCGCATCCGTGAGTTCGCCCCCCGGGGCTGCCCCCACGGCGCATCCCTCCGCCCCAATAGCCGTCCTGCCCCCCGCGCCGCAAGCGGTGCCCACCGTCCGCTCATCTCCTCACAACCACATCACTGTGGCTACCGGGTCGGAAGAGGAGGATGTGGCGGAAGAAGTGCCGGAGGACGACGTGGTCAACATCCCCGCCTCTACTTCCGACCCCGTATACCACATGGTAGCAACGGGCGACACGTGGCAGAACGTTGCCGACCAATACGCCGTAAGTGCCACCGCTCTGCGGGCGGCAAATCCCTCCGTCAATGACGAGGAGCTGAGCGTGGGATCCACCCTCACCATCCCCACCGGGCGTGCTGCCGGACGCGATGTCCCCCCTCCCCCGGCAAATGTGTCCCCTGCCCATGCCTCCGCGAACTCCCCGGAGTCCGGCGCACAGCGTGTCCACATCGTGCAGTCGGGTGAGACTCTCTCAAAAATCGCCCGCAAAGAAAAAGTACCGATGAAGGAACTCATGCGTCTCAACGGGATTCAGAATGCAGACCGAATCCGCCCCGGGATGCACCTAAAGTTGAGTCGCTGATGCGGTAAAAAATACCCGGTCGACTTAGCGGCATGTCCTCGCGACTGAGCATCATTTTTATCTGGCTCTGCTTCATCATCCTGCTGGTCTTGGGCATCATGATGGTCGCGAGTACCGGGCTCTGTGCCTACGTGCCCAACGGCGGCGACCCTTCCCAATTCCTTACCAAACAATGCGGCTTCGGCTTCCTCGGCTTATTGGCTGCTCTCGGCGTCAGTGCCCTCGATTACCGCAAGTTCCGCCCTTGGGTGCATACCCTGTGGTGGTTTTGTGTTATCCTGTTGGCACTCTGTTATATCCCCCATCTGGGTATGGAAATCAACGGCGAGCGTCGCTGGATCAATCTCGGTTTCATGTCTTTCCAACCCAGTGAAGTCGCCAAAATTTGCATGATGTTGGCATTGGCGGATTGGTATACCACGCATCGAGAGATGCCGGGCTCGTTCTGGCGCGGGTTCGTCTGGCCCGGTGTTGCTCTCTTCGGTATTCCTTTGGCTCTCATTCTCTTTGAAAAGGATATGGGTACCGCCGCTGCTTTGGCTATTTCCGGTGCATGTGTGATGTACGTAGCCGGTGTGCGCCATTGGTTGCTCTTCACTGCTCTCCTGATCGGGATGGTGCTCATGTTTGACATGGCAACGGGCAACGATAACCGCTTAGAACGCATTTATGCTTGGTTCGACCCACAGGCTTTCAGCCAAGGTGTCGGTCGCCAACAGTGGATTTCCATCCTCGCCCTAGCTCGCGGCGGTCTGACCGGCGTCGGTCTGGGCGACGGCGTCGAAAAGTTCGGGAATCTCCCCTTTGCCCACACTGACTTCATTTTCGCAGAAATCGGTGAGGAATGGGGGCTGGTCGGTACGCTCGGCGTGCTCCTCCTCTTTACCCTCCTGACGATTTTTGGCATCCTGCTGGCCCTGCAAACGCAGGATACTTTCGGTAGATTGCTGGCTACCGGGCTCGTCTGTACCATCTTTTGGCCTGCCGTCCTGAATATGGCAGTCGTAACCTCCCTGCTCCCCAACTCCGGTCTCCCCCTCCCCTTCATCAGCTACGGCGGTACCAACCTCGTCTTCACCATCATTTCGGTGGGCTTACTGACGAGTATTCAACGCCATACCCCAACCGTGCGGCGGGATATCTGGCCAAAGCATCTCATCATAAAAGATTCGTAACTCTCAACTATGAGCACCTCCCCCGCATCTCAGCGTATCGTTATTGCCTGCGGCGGCACGGGCGGTCACCTCTTTCCCGGTATTGCTGTGGCGGAGCAATTACTATCCCTCGGTCACCGCCCACTCTTGCTCATTTCTCGCAAGTCCGTGGACGCCGCAGGTGCGAGCAAGTACCGCCACCTCGAGTTTTGCACGCTTCCCGCTATCGCCAAGCCTCCCACCTTTTCCCTGCGGATGCTTGTCTTCCTCTTCAAATTCGTCGGCACGTTGCTGCGCAGCCTACGTCTCCTGCGCCGCAACAAGGCAGATGTCGTCCTCGGGATGGGCGGCTTTACCTCCTTAGCCCCCGTGCTCGCCGGCAGATTCCTAGGTCTGCGCACCTTCGTGCATGATTCCAACGCCGTCCCGGGGCGTGCCAACCGCCTGACTGCTAAATTTTGCACCGCTGTGTTACTGGGGATGGGGGTCGCGGCAAAACACCTACCCGGTCGCGTATGCCGCGAAGTGGGTACCCCGGTGCGCAACGAGGTGCTGCATGCTCCCAAGCAGGCTGTAGCTCGGCAGCGTCTCGGTCTGCCCCCGGATAAACCGGTGCTGCTGGTGACGGGTGGTTCTCAGGGGGCGCAAATGCTCAACTCCCTCATGGTCGACGCCGCCCGCGTGCTGCCCCAAGTGCATTTTCTGCTCATTGCGGGTGATGCAGATGCGGCGCGTGTTACTTCTCTAGCCAAGGATATGGTTAATGTGACCGTGTTGAGTTTCTGTTCGGACATGCCGTCGGCTTATGTCGCGGCGGATGGCGTGGTAGCTCGCAGCGGTGCTTCCACCCTCACCGAGCTTTCGGTACTGGGCAAAGCGTGCTTACTCGTCCCCTACCCTTTTGCGGCAGATAACCACCAGTACTTCAATGCACGCGTTTTTTCCGATGCGGGAGCTGCCGTTCTCTGTGTGCAAAATGAACTCAGCGTCGAGTGCATCTCCGACTTCGTGCACCGGGTCGTCCTAGACCCCGTCGCCCGCAGTGCCATGCAATCTGCCGCTCTCGGTCTCGCCAAGCCGGATGCCGCCTCTCGCATCGCTCACCTCATTACTTCTGCCCCATGATTTCCTTCACCAATCTTACCGGTGCCCCGGAAATTGGTGCCAATTGCTATCTCTTAGAAGTTGGTTCCGACAGCATTGTGCTTGACGCCGGGGTGAACCCGAAAAAAGTGGGCAATGCGGCTAAACCTCGCTTCGACTTATTGACGGGAGCGGACACCATTTTTATCAGCCATGCTCACCTAGACCACATCGGTGCCCTGCCCGTCTTCCAGAATGACTTTCCTAGGGCAGAGGTCATCATGACGCGTGCAACGGCTGAGGTGGGCTCGGTCATGCTGCATAACTCAGTGAACGTGATGCTGTCGCAGCGCATGTTCGATGGTGTGGCAGAATACCCCTTCTTCACCCACGGCGAACTTGACCATGCCGCCACTCGCTGGGTGTCCCGTCCCTATGAAGTTCCCTTCCGCGTCGGTCGCAAGGGCGATGTTCTCGCCACCTTGTACGATGCCGGGCATATTCTGGGCTCCTGCGGTGTGCTCCTCGAGCCGCGCCGTGGTCCGAGCATCTTTTACACGGGCGATGTCCAGTTCGAGGACCAGAGCCTCATCCCGGGGGCTTCTTTCCCGGAAGACGGGGTGGATGTGCTCATCATGGAATGCACGCATGGTGCCACCGTGAGACCGGCTTCCTACACGCGCGCCCGCGAACTGAACCGCCTAGCCCAAGCTACCCGTGAAACTCTGAAAAACGGAGGGGCTGTCCTCATTCCCGTCTTCGCCCTCGGTAAAACGCAGGAGTTGCTCTACGAACTCGGGCGTTTCCGCGACAGCGGGCGTATCCCCGATGCACCCATCTACTACGGTGGTCTCGGTGCCAAGGTCACTGCGGTGTACGACCGACTCACTCTCGATACCCCCCGTTTGCTTCCGGGGCTCCTCCTTCATTCTCAAATAGAGACCGCATCCTTGCCTCCGCGCGATTCGGATGTCCCCCTGCGTGTGAGTCCCGGCAATATCTACTTGGTTTCCGGCGGCATGATGAGCCCTCATACCCTCTCCAACACATTGGCAGCCCAAATCCTACCTCACCCGGCGGACGCTATCCTCTTTGTCGGGTATTCCGACCCAGACAGCCCCGCCGCGCGTATCAAGAATGCTCAGCACGGTGACCTTGTCCGACTGGGGAAGGATGCCGATGTCGGGCAAGCTTACCCGGTAGAATGCCGCGTCGAGTCCTTCGACTTCTCCGGGCATGCCCCACGCACAGCTCTGTTGGACTACGCGCGCCGTCTGCACCCACGCGTCATTCTGCTCGTGCATGGCGATGACGACGCTCTCTCGGGAATGCGCGATGAATTGCGCCACTTCCTGCCCGATGATGTCACACTTTGTATCCCGGAGCCCGGTCACCGCTATAAACTCGCCGTCTGAACTAATACCCACCATACACCCTCCCCCCGCCACATCTGTCCCCAATAAATTAAACGCCTAGGGTAGTGCAACGGTTTTGTCGCGGGGAAACACGGAGGAGATCAAGTACGAGGTACGAAGTACGAAGTGAAGGAGTTAGGCGCAACGGAGTTGCGCAAGGGAGTTGGAGGGAGGCAAAGCCGAAATGATGAGCGGGGAATAAATCAAAGCACCCGTGAGGATGACACGTCTGTGGTATGCGAGGTCATGAAGAGGTACTCGCGTGGCACCGGCATCCATCACGCATGACACGACTCGCCATAACACTCTCATCGCGCCCGTTTTTTCTACACATCCCGATAGCTTACCATACCCGCCATTCCTTGGCTTTGCCACTTCGTACTTCGCACTTCGTACCTCGTACTTCCCGTTGGGCGTCTGTAACCCGCATGGAGATTAGCATCGCAGCGTTTTTCGAGAATTTTGTTGGAACGGGTGTGTCTCCCCACACATCACCGCCGCCTACCACTCCCGCTCTCCCCGGCTTTGCCACTTCGTACCTCGTACTTCCTGTTGCCCCGTACTTTCCTCCTCCTTCCCGCTTCACCACTACGCTTTCTATCCCCCTAGGACGCCTCCGTCGGGTCTTCCTCCTGCGAGCGTATATATTCGATCTCCTTTTTGAGCAGCTTCCCAATGCGGTGCTTCGCAATATAGACCTGTGCCACTGATACCCCCAATTTCTTGTGAACCTCCGTGGGTTTCATCCCCCGAATAACATTGTAGTCAAATATCTGAAATTGTTTTGGTGATACTTGGAGTTTGACGCGTGCGAGGGCTGCCTTCATGACATTTTGCTGCCACTCCCGGTCCCAGATGCTCTCAAATGACGATGAATTTGTGTCGGCGATGTAGTCGAGGGGCGTTCCCTCCTGCACCGTGTCCCCGGTCAGAGACGCCGTATCTTTCACGCGTGCCCGAAACTGATCATTGATGCGCCACCCTGTTACCTTCCTCAACCACGATTTGAATGATCCCCTCCCCGGGTCATACACCTTCTTCTTACTTTGCTTGGCTATCGTTATCACGACCTCCTGCACCACATCCCAAGCCTCATGCTCCCTCAATCCTGCCTGAATTGCCACCGAGTAGATGGGGCGCCAATACGTGTGGTAAAATTCATCCCAACTTTTTCGGTCTTTCCAATCCGCTAAGCGTAACACAAGACTCCGTCGCGTGCGATCCGCAAACTTCTCCAGCTCGCTCTCCTCGTCTCCTAACTGCTCCTCCCCCGTCATGCCTACATTCTATCAGATCTTCCCCCGCAACGCAAGACGTATTTGCTCGTCTCTTTCTCCCAAAAACACTTAATTGTGCAGGAGGAAAACCTTGTCGCCGCGACGCACTTTGGCGGGAAGTGGAACGAGTGCGACGCTGCCCTTGCGGGCAAAACGGATGGGATGGGTGATGCCGGAGGGGTCATCCTGACGCATTTGGGTGAGGGTGTGACGGAGAACGCCCGTGGTGGGACCGGTGACTTCGAGAGTGTCGCCGAGGTTGAGGTCACCGGCATTGAGCGAGATTTCTGCGACAGAGGGATGGGCGTAAAATTTGAGTACTGTACCGAGGAATACGCGTTTTTCGGTGGCATGATTACCGGGGGCACCGCTCCAAGTCGTCATATCCTCTGCCAAGTAATAACCACCGTGCCAGAACGAGCGGTTGAAGACGGTATGCAAGCGAGACTCCCAAACCTGAACTTTCTCGGGGCACCAAGATCCCTGTGACCATGCTCCGACAGCATCACGGTACACGGAAGTCACCGTGCTGACATAGGCGGGAGAGCGACCGCGCCCTTCGAGTTTGAGCACGGACACCCCGGCGTCGAGGATGCGGTCGAGCACACGGATAGTGCAAAGATCACCCGGGGACATGATGTATTGGTTATCCAGCTCGAGTTCAAAACCGGATTCGGCGTCAGTGACACAGTACTTGCGGCGGCAGAGTTGGAAGCACTCACCCCGATTGGCACTGTGGTTGTGGGCGGCTAAACTCATACCACATTTGCCGGAAATGGCAATACAGAGTGCGCCGTGAGCAAAGAGTTCGATGCGCACCGGGTGCCCGGAGGGACCGCAGATTTTTTCGCCCTCCACCGTACGAATGATATGGCTGATGCGGTCGAGCGACAACTCCCGCGCCGGTACAACTACGTCTGCGAAGTCCGCATAGACGCGCAGGGCATCGACATTGCTCACGTTGGCTTGCACGGAAACATGCACCTCCAGACCAAGACTGCGGGCAAAGCGAATGACCGCCCAGTCAGCGGCGATGACGGCATCTACCCCGGCAGCGGAGGCAGCGCGGAGGAGTTGCTGCATCTGCTCCAATTCACCATCGTACACCACCACATTGCATGTAAGATAGGCACGAGCAGAAAGCGCGTGGCACAGTCGCACGACCTTCGGCAAGTCCTCAATGCTGAAATTCGAAGCAGCGTGGGCGCGCATATTGAGCTTCCCAACGCCGAAATACACACTATCGGCACCGGCACGCAGAGCCGCCGCTAGGCTCTCAAAGGAGCCCGCAGGTGCCATGATTTCAACGGGCGGTCGAGGGGCAGACTGCATCATGGTTTCGGAATACGGCGCAGGAGGAATCGAAATTCACGCTCCGGGCGTCCGTGTTGGCGGTTCACGTCGCCGAGCATTTTGCGGGCAGAGTCCGGGAGAAATTTCCAGATGTCCGGCTCTACAATGAGGCGGTCGTCACCGGAGAATGAAAGGCGGGCGGTGACGGAGCGGTCCCGCCAAGTGCAGCGGACGAGGTAGGGCTCCTTCTCGGTCTGTAGCCACTCGTAAGAGAGTTTGCCGTGGTGGACACCACGCCAAGCGACGAGCTCGGGCTTCACCTCCACTCGCAGGCGAGAACTCTCTTCCTTCCATTCGCCGAGCACGAGCTCTCTCGGATCCGCCGCAGACCACAACAAGTAGACTACAAGAACCACTAAGTATACAACGGCACTGAGGAGCCACCAACGCTTTACGGTCCAATTCAGCATGCACTATACCTAGATTCACCCCCCTCGCCGACACTGCAACCGAAGACTACGGTGCCGAGCACAAGAGCACCCTCATTTTGGCTTTGCGAGCAGAGATGAGTTTGATGCGGGTTCAGGAGGTGCTTTCTTCCTGTGGGGGGCGATGCTGTGCTGCTTCCGTCAGAAAGATTTCCGCCACGCGAAAAGCGCGGTGGGCGGTTTCAGCAGCCGCGCGGTCGTCCATGAGTGCCAACCCTTCCTCCACCACTTCACCCTTGAAAATTTTCCAAGCGTAGCACTCCAGCTGAGCAGCGTCCACGCGGGCGTTGGGCGGGAAAGGGAGGTCCGCCGAGTTTGTGGAGTCTGTTTTACGACGGTGGTTGCGGTGGTGCTTGCGTGGCTTGCCCATGGGTTCGTGTCCACCCACGGTCTCAGGTTCCGGGTAAGCGGGAGCAGTCCCGCCCTTGGACTCGCCTGACTTGTTTGACGATTTGTTCGTGGTCTTGCGCGGTCGTACCGGTGGTTTTGCGGTCTTGGTTTCTGCCGAATCTGCGGCAGGTCTTTGTGCGACACGCTCCTGAGTCTCGGCACCCTCGTGTTTGGTGGGGGGGATGGCAGCATTCGCTGCGTCATCGGCTGTTTCTTCGTTCATCATTGTCCATCATCAGTATACTTTTGTTCGGTGGAGAGCATGGGCTTCGGAAAGAAAGTCCACGAGCCCCCATTGGTTTTTCCGTCCGTGCACTTCCAAGTCAGCTGCACCACAACCTTAGACTGGTAGAGGCGCATCGGGGGACTCCACTGCACAGTGGCACTCGCCGTGTCGATTTTTGTCGGCACAAGCCCGAAGCCGCTTACCCGCATCTTGACGCTCGATAAGTCAATATCGGGCACCGAGCTGAGCTTGGCAGAAATGAGAGGCAGGTTTTCATCTGCCGCAGAATTCGCGGCAGGGAACACGGGAAAAGGTGGCGGTGGGGTGCCCCCGGGCGGCATTGCCTCCTCCCGCCGGACCCGCTCGCGACGTGAAGAAAAGTCTACCGCCCGACGGAAAATGGAGCCATCAGTCCCGAATACCATGTAGCGATGTATATGTAGGGCACTGTTTCGCACAGTCTCCTTGCCGGCAACCACCGTGAAAGCCGCCACGTAGCCGTATGACGGCAGACGCTTGAGCATGGCATCGGTAATGTAGCCACCCGGGTAGCAGTACGTCTGGATGGGACCGAAGAGTTCCGAGAGGCGTTTGAAGGAGCCGCCCATCTCTGTATCCATCAACTTAGAAAATGCTTCTTCTCCCTGAGCTTCAACTTCCTTCCATTCTTTGGGGAAGAGGTGGCTGGTGGAGTGACTGCCGATGGTGGCACCATGCTGCTGCATTTCGCGAATCATGATCGGAGTCATGCTGTCTCCCCGTCCTGTGATATATTTTGTGTAGAGAAAGAGCGTGAAAGGGTAACCGAATTCCTTGAGAATAGGGAAAGCCTCTGTGTAGACGCCGCGCCAGCCGTCATCTAGGGTAATGAGCACACACTGCGCGGGCAGTTGTCGGTTGCCCAGCTTCCAGTCCAAAAACTCCTGCATGCTGATGACCCGTAGCCCGGCTTTGCGAATGTACTCCATCTGTTGCCGGAACTCGGATGTGCGTATGAGCATATCCGAAACCGGTTTGGTCTCGCTGAAATTGTGATATCCGAGAACGGCAACACGCGTCTGCTCCCTCGGGACAAGTTTTGTGTTGTCCACAATCGACTCCCCCTGCTCGGAGGAAACCTCCGGAGCAACCGCAGAAGGATCGGGATCCATGGGAGGGGGCTCGAAGTATTGCCCCCATGCTATGCCGACCACCCAGAGCCAGATCATGTACAACACACGCCTCATCCGCTCAAAAGATAGCACATTGCCCGGTGATAGCAAGTCTTTTTTCTTGCAGAGATGCCCTCCGGGGAGTAGAATGCAGACGTGAGGATGAGGCTTCTTTCTGTATTATCGGCGGTACTCGGTCTTCTCCTGAGTGCATGTTCGACCTGCTATAACGACCGATTCTGCCAAGAGCTTATCGGTTTGAGCAGTATCCAAGTGGTGTCGCTCGTCGGCGTACCCTCCGCTTGCTACGAGCAGGGGGACATCAAGGTGATGGAGTGGGTGTACAACGGCACTTACCGGAGCGATTGGATTGTGACCGGGCGGCATGATGTTTGGATGCACCCCCATGGCTTCATGTACAGTGCGTACGTGTCGCCCACGGTCGGTGTGGATACGGTACCGCGAGTGGCGATGCTGCGCCTCACATTGGAAAAGGACCGCGTAACATCATATACCTACCAATTCAACGGCAACGATATGTGCAACTACTTTGTCCCTGAAAGCTTTATCGAACGTTATAAGATCGAGGATAAAGCACGCCGACGATAATTCCCTTTACCTCATAGCAAACATTATACCGTCATGACTATCAAACACATATCCCTTGCAGCTTTATGTACAGGTAGCCTTTGGGCTGCCGCCCTGCCGGACTATCCGGTCATTTACGATCCCTCGGTGAGAGGTCCCGTAGCCAATCCTGCATACGGCAAACCAAATGCGGTACCGAATCGGAAGCCCGATGCAGGTGCGCGCGTGAAGCACACCCCCGCGATGCCTCGCTACCGAGATGCTTCGAACTACGAGCTCAACGTCACTCTCAGTTACGACTTTGATGCTACACCGGGCGATGCCTACGCGTGCGACATGGTCGGTGTCGATGTCGAGTGCGCTTACTATCTGACACAACATCAAGCGTTGACGCTCTCGCTCGGGTTTTCCGGTGGCGGCGATACGGAAAATTACTGGGTTATCGACCAGAATGGCTCGTATCCGTGGACTGACAGCTACGATCGCTACTCTCTTACCTTGATGGGTGGCTACCGCTATGTGCATAAACTTGGCAAATACTGTGAGGTACAAGCGGGTGCCAAGTGCGGCATGGATTTGCAAATCTTAGATACCGATTTCGGTCCCGGCTGGAGCGGCTACTATCGGGATATGATTGATGATAGGGGTGATACCCATGCTGCTGTCGGTTTAGGATATGCCGGTTATGTGAATCTTTGCTTCCCGGTGAGTAAGAACGGTTACCTCCTCGTGGGGTACCAATACAGAGGCTCCACCGCGAAACCTCACGCCAAATATGACCTTCCTAGTGAGCATATCGACATCCGGACTCACTGCATGCGCTGGCACGAGGTGTGCGTAGGCGTAAGCATCAACTACTAGGAGCGGCGGAGTACGAGGTACGAAATCATTTTGGGGGACGAGCGGATGAGGTGCTTCGGAGTATGTCGCGTGTACATTCGCGGGCGGCGGCATCGTCCGCTAGGATGGTGGCGAGGTTCGGTGTGCCGAGGCGCGGAGTAAGGAGCTCTAACGAACGGGCAACCGTGCGCCAGATGCCCGGGAAGGGAATTTTGCCGTCCATGAAAGCAGAAACAGCCACTTCGTTGGCGGCGTTGTACATGGCAGGGAGGGTCCCGCCGATAGTGGCGGCGCGGCGGGCGAGATCGAGCGCGGGGAAGTCCCGGAAGCGCGGAAGTTCGAAATGTAGATCAGCCAACTCTTCCAAGCGCAGAGCACGCAGGTTGCCGTTTACCCGCTCCGGGAAGGTGACAGCGTACTGGATGGGGAAGCACATGTCGCTGCAGCTCAGCTGGGCGAGTAGGGAGCCGTCCGTAAATTCCACCAGCGAATGCACGATGCTCTGTGGGTGTACCAACACATCTACTTGCGCAATGTCCACTCCGAAAAGCCAGCGCGCCTCAATCATTTCCAGCCCTTTATTGAAGAGCGTGGCAGAGTCGATCGTGATTTTTCGCCCCATGGACCATGTGGGGTGGCAGAGTGCCTGACGGAGAGTCACATTCTCCAATTCGTCCGCCGGAGTACGCAGAAAAGGACCGCCGCTGGCAGTGAGAATGAGACGCCGTACGCTCCGCGCAGTGCCGCCGTTGGCTTGCAAACACTGAAAGACGGCGTTGTGTTCGCTGTCCACCGGCAAGACACGCACACCTGCATCCGCCGCGCGCGACATGACCAACTCTCCCGCCATCACCAATACCTCCTTACTGGCAAGGGCTAGGTCTTTGCGGTTCTCAATGGCACAGAGAGCGGGCTGTAAACCGGCTGTACCGGAGATGGCGACGAGCACCATGTCGGCATCTTCCAGGGCGGCAAGCTCGCAAAGCCCTTGGGGTCCTACGTGCAAATGAACCCCTGAGGGCAGGAGTCTCTGCATGTCATCCCGCCGCCCCGTGTCAAAAATTCCGACGTGCCGCACGCCGAATTCGCGGGCTTGGGCTGCCAGTTGTTCCGCGCGGTGATGTGCCGCCAAACCCACCACCTCCATGTACTGCGGCAGGTTGCGCGCAACTTTTAGGGCACTCGTACCAATGCTGCCGGTGGACCCGAGGACCACGACTCGACGCTGCGTGCTCATACGCTGGGTATCTTACGCTCGCGCCACGCAAATTGCAAGTGCGATGTCTTACTACACACGCACGCGCAGAGCTTTTGTCAGCGTATAGCGGCAATGGCAGCCGCCATATCCGGCGCACGGAAAGTTGAGCTACCGGCGACCAAACAATCCGCTCCCGCGGCACGACAAAGCGGAGCTTGAGTCGGTCCTATACCCCCATCCATTTGGATGAGGAAGTTGAGTTCGAGACGTTCTCTCTGTTCTCTAAGGTAGAGCACTTTGTCGAGTACTTCAGGCATGAAACTCTGCCCCCCGAACCCGGGCACCACGCTCATCACCAGCACCACGTCTATTTCCTCCAAGTACGGCAGTACCCTTTCCGGCGGGGTGGCGGGATTCAATACCAACCCTGCTTTTGCTCCGCCGGAGTGGATGGCTTGCAGGGTAGCTCTCAAATCGACCGCGCCTTCCCGCTCCACGTGGATGCTGATGTGGTTCATCCCCGCCCGCAAAAAACGCGGCAGATAGTGGTCCGGTGCATTGATCATGAGGTGGGCATCCAGAAAGGTTTCCGGCGGAACACTCCGGCGCACCGCCGCACAAATGTCCGGACCGAACGAAATGTTGTCCACAAAAGCTCCGTCCATCACATCCAAATGCAACCAGTCTGCCCCGGCTCGTAAGGCACGCTGTGCTTCTTGCTCCAGCCGACAAAAGTCACACGCCAACATGGAAGGTGCTATCAACATGCCTCCATCCTACCCCGCCATCGTCTTCCGGTCAAGACCGAAAGAGGATGGCGAACGAGGTGCCGGGCAGGGAAAGGGGGAAGGAAGAACAATGGTAGGGAGCGGGGCAATCGCCAAGTACGAAGTACGAGGTACGAAGTAGAAATTTGGCGCAACTCCGTTGCGCAAGGTGGGGGGCACAAAGCGGGAACGATGTGTGGGGACAAAATCCATGCAGCCGTGATGTTGAAGTCCCTCGGTACGTAGAGCCTCTGTAACCCGCATGGAGATTGGCATGGCGGCGATTCTCGAAAATTTTATTGGGACGGGTATGGTATAAAAACGGGAGACGGTTGAAATTTACAGAATCGTCAGGGCTTTACATCTTCGGCTGCTTCTACGTCACTTTCTTCATACTTATTGTATGTTGCCGACTTTTGCTGCGGTTGTTCATCGGAATCGAGGACAAGAGAAAATTGTAATGCTCTGTACTTTTCGACAAAGGTTTGAAATTTCTCAAAAACAATCTGTTTCTTTCTTTGGTACACACCACCACGGCGTGAGAGTGGCGGCAGAACTTCGTCGATGTCGGTGCCTACCCTTTTCAACTCACCTTCAGCGAGTACCCGCGCCATAAAAGCATACGTTTCTTTGCGGTTGAGACCTTCTTCACTGATAATGAGATCAAGGTCTCTCCTACTTTCTGCGGTTATGAATTTCTGCCAAGCATCGCCAACGTCCTGATCCGCATGGATGCTATCAATGAACGCCTCAATCAACTCCTTTTTGCTACGCAGCTCGAGACTCGCATTTACCGCTTTTCCTATATCGATGCGAATATCAGCATCCCGATCATTTGCATCGCGGTATTTCTGCACCGACCTCAGTATGTAATCAATGTTAATATCCACCTGACCGACAAGCTCCGTTTCAAACACAAGATCATCGGTAATATCCGCCTTTTCTCGTTCATTGCCTCGGTTTCTCCATGCATCTCTGAGATCCTGATATGTACCCAAATAATCTTGGAAATCCCGTGGGTTTAGCGGGTCCTTTAACGAATCATTTTCATCAGTGAATCTGTCGTAGCTTACCAGCAGGTTGCGCAGCCTCAGCAAAGTACCGAAGAGAGAGATAAACTTCCGCTGTTCTTCTTCTCCCATAATAGAGGATAGAGGCAATGGGAAGTGCCTGCCTATATCCTTTAAAATTTCCGTATAGCCCGGCACGTGCTTGCCGTGTTCATCATCGTAACCGTTGAAATAATCTTCGTACGGGCGAAGCAACACAATGCCCTTCGCGTCTTTGTTACCGAAAAGGCTCAACGCTTTATCCACTCGTTTCCTAAGCGGGCGAAAACAGACGATATTGCCATGCACCTTGATTGAGTTCAAGATGCGATTTGTGCGCGAGAAAGCTTGGATGAGCCCATGCGCTTTGAGGTTTTTATCCACCCATAGAGTATTGAGAGTCTTGGCATCAAACCCCGTTAGGAACATGTTTACGACAATCAGCATGTCCAGCTCACGGTTTTTCATTCGGAAAGAAACATCCTTATAGTAATTTTGGAAATTTTCTGAGGATGTATCATAATTAGTATTGAAAAATCGATTGTAGACACCTATAGCTCGCTCCAAAAACTCGCGGGATGTACTGTCCAGTTTTTCCGGATTCTCCGGCTCCTCCTCGTCCAATATCCCTTCTATCTCCTCCTCATTAGGTGCAAAGCTGAAGATGGTTGCTATGCGGAGACTTTTCGAAGGATCCTGCTGCATCTGACGTTGGAATTCATCGTAGTACAACCGGGCAGCCTTTACGGATGAAACGGCAAAGATCGAGTTGAATCCATTGAGCAATTTTTTCTCTATTCTCTCCGCAACTTTCCCCGGCTTCGCTTTTGCAACTTCATTCACATTGGTCAGAACGTTGTGTTTGTAGCTTTTATTGTGTCCGTATGTCTTTTGTTGATAATGCGTAAGGATGTATTCCGTGACCTTTTTTACGCGCTCCGGTGCTAGGTAAGCCTCCTCCCGGTTAATGTCCCATACCGCCTCATCATCCAAATCTTCCTCTCGATCCATCGTCATGATGTAATCTATGCGGAACGGCAGCACATTCTTGTCGTTAATCGCATCGACAATCGTGTATGAGTGCCATTGTTGTCCGAAAAGTTGCTCCGTAGTGAAAAACTGATGTTTGGGTGACTTGGCGGCATTCTCTGCAAAAATGGGCGTACCGGTGAACCCGAACATGTAGTAGTTCTTAAAGTGCTTGGCGATGGCAGCGTGCATCTCGCCGAATTGACTGCGGTGACATTCGTCAAATATAAACACCGTATGCTTCTTGAAAGCCTCGTGATTCTTGTTCTTCCGGATAAGACAAGACAGTTTTTGGATGGTAGTTATCAAAATTTTCTTCCCCTTGTCCTTCAACTGTTTTTCCAGAATACTTGATGATGCATTGCTATTGGCGCAGCCTTTTTCAAAGCTGTCATACTCATTCATTGTTTGGTAATCTAAGTCCTTCCTATCGACCACAAACAGTACCTTATCAATGTAGTCCAGCTCGGATGCCAACTGAGAACACTTGAATGACGTGAGTGTTTTCCCGGAACCTGTGGTGTGCCAGATATAGCCCCCGCTTGCCCGCTTCCCGTAGAGTTTGTTTTGATACATAACCTGAATCCGGTTCAGGACTTTCTCCGTTGCTGCAATCTGGTAGGGACGCATCACAAGCAATTTCTGCTCTGCTGTGAAAACGCAGTATTTCGTCAAGACGTTTAGCAGCGTATGCCGGGCAAAAAAGGTGCGGGCAAAATCCTCCAAATCCGTTATGACATGATTCCGAGCATCTGTCCAAAATGAAGTGAACTCAAAAGTGTTCCCACTGCTTTTCCTTCCCGCGCGCATTTTTGTGGACTCCTCGGCTGCGCTGCTTCTCGTTGTGTTCGAGTAGTATTTGGTGTGGGTACCATTGGAGATGACGAAAACCTGCACATACTCAAACAATCCGCTTCCTGCCCAAAATGAGTCCCTCCGGTAACGGCTGATCTGGTTAAACGCTTCCCGTAATTGCACCCCTCGGCGTTTCAATTCCACGTGTACCATGGGTAACCCATTGACCAAGACGGTGACATCATACCGGTTGTCATAATTCGCGCCATCCTCTCTCCGCACTTCGTACTGATTGATGACCTGCAACCAGTTGTTGTGAATATCCTTTTTGTCAATCAACGTGATGTTCTTCCTACGCCCGTCATCCCGCATGAGTTCCTGCCTCCCGTCTCCCTTCTGAATCCTGCTCGTCTTTTCAAGGATGCCATCACGCTTGGGAGCTATGGTCTCCCCGAAAAACTGCTCCCATTCCTGTTCTGAGAACGTGTACTTGTTGAGCCTTTCCAACTGTTTCCTCAAGTTGTTCACCAGTTCCTCCTTTGAATGGAGCGGCAGGTACTCAAATCCCTGCGCCTTCAATATCTCGATGAACTCTCTCTCCAGTGCAGCTTCGCTTTGATACTGCGTTGCCTTTCGCTCGGACGGTTCGTACGCAGCAACTACTGTGTCCTCGTTCGTCTCGGCAACAATGTTGTAATTCTCGCTCATTTCGTCATAGGTCGGAAAGTTAAAAGTTTCTCTCGGTAGTATTCGTATTGTTTCTTGCGCGCGCTGATTTCTGCGGGTAAACCGCTCGTTAAATCCGTGCAAAGGGTGGAAAATTGATCCAGTATCCGGACAATCTCACGCTGAACCGGCAACGGGGGAAAGGTTACTGCAATACTCTTGAGGTCTGATAAATTCAAAGCCGGTATGGCTCCGTCTTTTTTACAAGACGTAATGAGATCTCTGTGGCACGCCAAATAATGGAACAAGTAACGATTAAGGACGACATCTTCTCCTTTACTTCGGATTTGGTAACATAAGGCACCAAGCCAAAAATCATGATGTTGAAAGCCGATGAACCCTATGCTGCTCCCACGAGATGGGGTTGTAATCACGTTCCCTTTGCAATTGGTTGATGTAACGTACCCTAGAGGTGCCGTGCCTGCATTGATATGCTTAAATGGGGCATTGTCCCTCATTATGTCTCCGGGTTTACTCCCCGTTTTAATCGTTGCAATCTCTCCCAACGTTTTCCTAGATGTTTCTCCGGGGTGTCCAAATTTCAGGAGTGTACTCCTATAATGCTCATACTGCTTTTCTCTCTTCTCCAATTCTGCCTCCAATTCTGCCTCCAATTCTG
>CAYRJI010000016.1:0-29298 GCA_964424645.1 uncultured Akkermansia sp.
AGGTACGAAGTACGAAGTACGAAGTGAAGGAGTTAGGCGCAACGGAGTTGCGTAGAGGATGAGAGAAAGCGAAGCAGAAAATGCGCGTGGGGGATAAATCAACGCACTCGTGATGTTGAAGCCCCCTTGGTGCGCAGAGCGTCTGCAACCCGCATGGGGATTGACATCGTAGCGTTTTTTGAGAATTTTACTGGGACAGGTGTGGGGTGTGATGTCTCAGCAGTCAATTTTAGTTGACAGTGGGGGGGCAGAGTGATATAAGGGAGATACGCGTTATGAAAACACACCATAAGTACACCCCCGAGTTGGACCCCGAATTCGTGTCACCCGCAATTTGGAATAAGGCATTTGAGGAGAAAGTCGCACAAACGCCCGGTACGCACGCGATACACATTGCGTTGACGCGCAAAGATGGGACCTGCTTTCGATGGGAGGGCGAGTTGTTACCGGAAGGAGAGGAAAACGAGGCGTTGAACAATCGCTATGTGGAGCGCATCGTCAAGTTTTTGCTGTGGATGAAGGGAGGATGCACCATTATGGTGACAGGGGATGGTAAGGTGGCGGACATGCTGGCGGCGACGTACTGCCGGGGAGGGGCACGAGAGTTCGATTGGGACTTCATCGGGCGGTTGATATACGACCAACCAATCGAGGTGGTCAAGGTAGCGAGCGAGACAGAGCTGCCTGCGGAGCATCTCACATCCATTTCTCTGGGACGCAACTTGGATGGATACCGCATCGGCTTTGATTTAGGGGGCTCGGACCGAAAGGCAGCCGCCGTTGTAAACGGAGAAGTAGTATATTCGGAGGAGGTCGTGTGGAATCCGTACCACGAGAAGGACCCGAATTATCATTTGGAAGGGGTCGACGATTCTCTGCTGCGGGTTGCGAAACACTTGCCGCAGGTGGACGCTATAGGAGGCTCGGCGGCCGGGGTATACGTGAACAACGAGCCGCGCGTGGCATCTTTGTTCCGCGGGATCGCCCCGGAGGACTTCCAAAACGTGATACGCCCGATGTTCCGCACGCTGCAAAAGAGGTGGAGTGAGCGGATGGGCAAAGAAGTTCCATTTGATGTGGTGAACGATGGAGAAGTGACGGCACTGGCAGGGGCGATGGGCATGAACGATGATGCCGTGCTGGGTATTGCCATGGGCACCTCCTTGGCATCCGGCTACGTGGACCCGGAGGGGCACATTATGCCGTGGCTCAATGAATTAGCATTCGTACCGGTCGATTACCAAGAAGATGGCGGAGTGGACGAGTGGTCCAAGGACAAAGGAGTCGGCAGTATGTACTTTTCGCAGCAGGCTGTGGCACGGTTGGCACCGCGAGCCGGGTTTGAGTTTGGGGATATGCCCTATCCGGAGCAGCTCAAGAAGGTACAGGCAGCGATGAGCGACGGCGATGAACGCGCCCGCAAAATTTACGAAACTATCGGCATTGAGTTCGGTTACTCCGTGGCGTATTTCGCACGCTTTTACGCTGTGCGCAATCTGCTGTTCCTAGGTCGTGTGGCAACGGGCGAAGGCGGACAAGTCATCATCGACAAGGCAAATGAGGTGCTGCATGGCGAGTTCCCGGAGCTGAACATCAACCTGTGTGTGCCGGATGAACGCACCAAGCGGCACGGGCAGGCGGTTGCGGCAGCATCCCTCCCGAAACTCAGCTGAACGCAGACGAGAGATCAAGGTGACGTAGCGGATGGCGAAAGCGGAAGAAATCTGGAAGTGCCCGCAGTGTGGGGCGAGCGTTGATATAGCCCCGCTCGGACTGTATGCCGAGGTGGCGTGTCCGAGGTGCTACCACGAGGAGCACGTGCATGTGCAGTTGGGGAACTTCCGCCTAGAGGGAATATTGGGGATCGGGGGGATGAGTGTGGTATACCGGGCGATCGATGTGGCACTGGATCGCCCGGTCGCCCTGAAGGTCTTGAATGATACCTTCCGGGAGCAGCCGGAGCGAATTGAGAGGTTTGAGAATGAAAGCGCGATGATGGCACGCGTGCGGCACGAGAATGTGACCTCCGTGTACTCAGCGGGGCGTGCGTACGGGCAGTTCTACATCGCCATGGAACTGGTGGAGGGGAAAAACCTAGAGTCTATAGTCAGTAGGGAACATCCGCTGCGGGCGGAGTATGCGCTCGACATTGTCCGGCAGGTGGCAGAGGGGTTGAAAGCGGCAAGTGATGCCGGTTTATTGCACCGGGATATGAAACCGGGCAACGTACTCATTACGACAGAAAACCGGGTGAAGGTGATCGACTTCGGGTTGGCGTTGGACAACTCCGCCGACGACCAAGAAGAGGTTATTTGGGCCACGCCGTATTATGTGCCACCCGAAACGCTGCGGAGAGAGTCGGAAGATGTGCGGACGGATATATACGCGCTGGGGATGACGCTGAGGTTCCTACTCACCGGGGTGGAAACATTCGAGGGAGGGATGGACTCTCTGTCCGGTTTGCTGGAATGTAAGCGCAAACTCCCCCCCATTTGCAAGCAGTACCCGGACTTGCTGCCTTCTCTCGGCGACTTGGTAGACCACATGACGATGTTCGCCGCCGGACGCCGCCCGGAGAACTACGATGAATTACTCGAAGAGATCGACGAAGTAGCCTCGGAGCTGGAGCAAGAAACAGCTGCACCGCAGCAAAGGACACCGAGAAGTCGTCTGCGGGGTGCACTCGTGGTAGTTTTTGTGCTGGTTCTGGGCTACGTCACGGGATTGTACGTTCCCCGCCTGTTCCGCAACCCGGATACGACCCCGCGTGACAGAATTCCGGCAGAGCAAATGGATTTGACCCCGCCTTTTCTCGTGTCGCTCACTAAGGGGCTGGACTTACTGGATGACGAAGAATACGATGAAGCGGCACGCGAATTTTTAGGTACAGCAGAGACCGCGAAAGACCCGTGCGTAGGTGCTGCGGCGGCATATCTGGCGAGGATCCTCGGACATGCCGTTGTGCTGCGGGATGCCACCGTCTGTAAACAAGCGCAAGCACTCCTCGAGCGACATGTTAAGAGTAAGAAAGCCATACTCCCCGCAACGGAGAAAGCTTGGAGGGAACTGCAAAACCATGTCGTGTGGACGGACCCGACGCCCTCGGAGTGGTACCTAGCGCAAAATGCATGGCAAGGGCAGCAGGAAGACCTTATCGTGCAGGCTGATCGCTTGGTAAACGATGCCCCCACCTCCCCTCTGACACCCGTCCGGTTGCAGGAACTCGCCGAGCACGCGCTGTGGCTGGGGCGGCTGGATGTGGTAGACCACTGCCGGGGAAAGATGCACGAGCTGCAAAGCAAAGCTGGTTCGTTTGCTTCTGTTGCCAAGCTTTTCAATCGCGTATTTGATGATCGAATCAAGGTGCGCGCAGTGGCGAAATACGTCGGGCAACGTGACCGTATCATTGCACGGCTGCAAGACCGTACTCCCACCGAAGGAGATATTGCCGAGCTCGCGGCGATTGCGACAAACCCTTGGCTTCCCCAATACTTTCGGCAGCAAGTAGAGGTGCAAAAAGAGGCAGCCGAGCTTGCCATCCCCATGTGTCAGTTTCTCATGCGCAAGTGTAAGGACTCATGCAAGCCCGGGATGTCGCTCCGATACATGCTCTGGGTCAGCCAATTTGCCTGCGAAATGCCGCTGCTCACGTGCAAAAATCAGGACGCCGGTTACCATGTTACGTATGCCATGGATGGAAACATGGAAACGAGATGGCGCGCTATTGATGCTTCGTTGGGAGAAAATCTGCACATCCGCTTGCCACATCCACAGAGATTGAGCAAGGTGGTGATGCACTGGGCGGATGACGCCAATCTTACCTACACTCTCACAGCCTTTAACAAAGGCAAGGAAGTGCGACGTGCGCAGTATGCCAAACAAACGAAAAATACCGCTTTTTTCTTGGGGAATATGGAAGTAGACGCCCTGTCGCTTGCCTTGAACAAGACGGACTGGCACAGAGCGAGTGTGTGCGAGATAGAGATATACGACGAAAGGGGAAAGCCCCTGTACATGAACCGTGTCCCGTCTGCGGGGGAGTTTGAGATTAAGGCGGACAGCCGAGAGAGAGAGCACCCCCCCGGTCACGCGATGGATGGGAACAAGGATACTCGCTGGTGCGCCGCGAACGGTTCCAACGGGCATTTCTTGGAAGTCCTGTTTCCTGAGGCTGTCAAACTTAAAAAACTTTCAGTGGACTGGGAGACGGGTTCGGTTCAAGAGTGCGAGGTACTTTTGTACAATAATGGGCAACTGGTGAAGACAGTCCCTTACAAAAAAGAAAGCGAGCAATCCGATATCACCTTGCCCAATGTACCGGTTACGTCCATGCGTGTGGTCGTGAAGAATGTCGGCACGAGTTGGGCGAGCATCCGCGAACTGAAAATTATCGGTGATAACGGGAAGGTCGTCTCTCCCGCAAGTTTTTCGCGCGATGCCGAGCATTCTGTGCCGACTTATGTCCGCAGGGATATGGACCTAGTGGCAAGTATTCTCGATGTGCTGGACGTATACTTCCTGAATATGGATGTTATTTTACCCGCATTCGAACGTGCTATGCAAGGGCGAGCCGGTCGAGGCGGCATGCAGTTCAAGATGATCGCAGAGTCGTGGAATCAACGTCTCTTGCCCGGGAAAGATGCGAAGGGGATCCCGCCTGAACCCCTAGGGGATGATCGGGAAGCCGCACTGAATCATTTGATCGATCTCTGCGGACGGTGTTACGTCGTGCTCATGGAGAAAGGCTTCAGCTTGAACTTTCTGAACTTTACGTCGTACAGGGGAAGTACTCTCAACGTGCTCGATGAACAGACAATCGTTTTCCTGAACCGAGAGAATGTAGTGACCCTCGTGGAGGGGACCGGAACTGTGCCCGTGTTGGGGCTTAAACCCGACCGAGAAGAAGATTATTCCCTGAATGTGGGAGAAATCCAGCCTGTGCCCGAAAAGACGGCCCACCTCTTTGTCAAAAATAATACCGGCGTCCTTCTTAAAAGCGCAGCCGACCTACAACCCTACCTCAACGAAGTGAAGCCGAACCCTACGCCTTTCATGTTTAGGCGCGTGCCACGATTTTTATTCATCAAGAACTAGCCACGCTTCGCCTACGCACCGAAGGGGCTTGTGCCGCGCGCACGGTGGCATTCCACTTCCGGAGCTGTCTCCAGCCCTCGAGAAAGGGGATTGGGTGTGGTGATGTGCCCTGAATCATGGATGAAACCGGCGCAGGGTGATCTCGAGCAGCAGTACCCGTGAGGATGAAGCCCCCTTGGTACGCAGGGCGTCTGTAACCCGCATGGGGATTAGCATTGCGGCGTTTTTCGAGAATTTTATTGGGACGGGTGTGGCGAGAAATAAACGCTTCTAACTTTTCCCTTGACCACCGAATGATACGTGCTACTATGGAGCTCAGCTGATGGTACAGCTGCACATTATGAATTTCGTCATCTCTTTATTCCGCTCCGCTGACAGCCCATCACAGCTCCATGTTTGCATCAAACGCACTGCGCGTCTAGTTATTGTTGCACTGCTCTGTTCGGCAATCAGTGCCTGTTCCTTTCTTGTACCCGGGAAGCAAACTGTCGCCGTAAGTTCCAACGACCCGCAGGCTACCCTGCGTGCGGATGGACAGTACATTGGAGTCGGTTCCGGTACCGTCTCCCTCACAAAAAACAGAGCCCATGTCATCACCGCACAAAATGGAATTAAAATGGGCTCTGTCATCATCGATAACGGCATCTCTGCCACCGGCGTTCTAGATATAGTCGGCTCCTTTATATTTATTGTCCCCTTCATCGGTCTCTTCAGCAAAGGGGCATGGACACTGGACGAAGACAGCGTCATCGTGGAAGTTCACTGACCCACGCGACACCTGCCGCATCTGTCGCCTTGAGTTCTCGTCAGACCTGCCGGTTGATGCGTGTGCCCGGAGGAATTTTACTTGAAGGCAAATAGGGCGCGGAGTTCGCGGCAGCGGGCGGCACTCATTTGACCGGGAGCAGTGGGACGGTTGCCAAGGTATCCGTAGAGGAGGGCACTTCCGCACTGGGAGAGGTAGGTGCGACTCTGTTCGGCGAGAAGCCCCATGCCCATCAAGGCGATAGGTTTGGGGTGTCCGGGGTGCCGAAGCCACTCGGCGGCGGACTTTACCTGCTCCATATCACGCGGGGTAAAAGCCACCTTGACCACATCTGCGCCTGCGGACAGAGCCGTCCGCTCCAGTGCATTCAATTCATCTCGGTGGGGGGTACGGGAGAAGAAATGAGCCGATGCCACCAGAGCCACACCCTCGGTATGCGCCTGTTGCATTAAGTCCTCTGCGTCCGCCAGTAAGGCGATTTCCCAATCTACGGCGGCAGCCATGGGCAGCAGACGCCGTACGGTCGCCTTACGCTCTTCCTGTGCCACCACTTTGTAGCCGCCCTCCGTGGCATCTCGGTAGGTCAGCAGGACCGGCACCGGGCATGGTACGAGCGGCAGCTGCGCCAACTCAGACTCCGAGAGCGCATCAACCCGTAATTCCACGATATCGCAGTCCCCGGCGTTTACAGCCCGCAGTGTGTCGACATCCGATGCCACACCCACGATGCGCGGCAGCGGAGGCGCGAAAATTCCCGCATTTACGGGGGATTGGTTACTCCTTCCCATGTTCCAAATCACGGATTTCCTGACTGAGCTTCATCGCGCAAAAGTTGGGACCGCACATTGAACAAAAATGCGCCTTTTTTGCGTTGGCGTGGGGCAGGGAGAGATCGTGGTATTCGCGCGCGCGCTGCGGGTCGAGCGACAGATTGAATTGGTCCTCCCACCGGAACTCGAAGCGAGCCTTAGCCAGAGCGTTGTCGCGGAGATGCGCTGAGGGGTGTCCCTTGGCTAGGTCCGCAGCGTGGGCGGCAAGCTTGTACGCAACCACCGCCTCGCGCACGTCATAGGCATCCGGGAGACCGAGATGCTCCTTGCGGGTCACATAGCAAAGCATAGCGCAGCCGCGTTGAGCAATCAACGCCCCGCCGATGGCACCGGTGATGTGGTCGTAACCGGGGGCGATATCGGTGGGAAGAGGACCGAGGGTGTAGAAAGGAGCCTCATGGCACCACGCGAGCTGCTTGTGCATATTTTCGGGGATGAGGTGGAGTGGCACGTGACCGGGACCCTCGTTCATCACCTGCACACCGTGCTCCCAAGCCCTGAGAGTTAAGTCGCCCTGAACTTCGAGCTCGGCGAGCTGCGGGAAGTCATTGGCATCCGCTATGCACCCGGGACGCAACCCGTCACCGATCGAAACCGCCACATCGTAACTCGCTAGGATGTCGCATATTTCATCCCAATGCGAAAACAAGAAGTTTTCTTTATTATTTAGCATCATCCATTTAGCCATAATGGAGCCACCGCGCGACACAATACCGGTTGCGCGACCGGACGTAAATGCGACAAAGCGATGCAGCAAGGCTGCATGCAGGGTCACGTAATCGACTCCCTGCTCCGCCTGTTCAACGAGAGACTCGCGGAACACCTCCCACCCCAACTCCTCCGTGCGTCCCCCGCATTTTTCGAGGGCTTGGTAGATAGGCACCGTGCCGATGGGCACCGGACTGTTGCGCAATATCCACTCGCGAGTGCGAGAAATGTCCGCCCCGGTGGACAGGTCCATCACGGTATCCGCGCCCCAATGGATTGCCCAACGCAGCTTTTCCACTTCATGGGCAATGTCGGAGGAGAGGGCTGAATTGCCGATATTGGCGTTGACTTTGCAGAAGAAGCGGCGACCGATGATCATGGGTTCCGCTTCCGGATGGTTGATGTTGGCGGGGATCAGGGCACGCCCCGCCGCCACTTCATCGCGCACCATCTCCGGGGTGAAAAGAGCCGGAGCGTTCATGCCGGTGCGCTCGGCGAAGAACACCGGGTGGCGAAAATTCAGGTCGGCACGCCGTCGCAAACTCGTCGGCGAAAACCCCGGCTGCCGCTCCAACTCGCTGGGTCTCGGCATCCCCGTACCCAGTTCATCCAGCAGGGCTTGGGTTTCATCGGGTCGCGTCCGGCGGTTCGGATAGGTATCGTATACCGCGCGGTAGGACTCCTCGCGCCCCATGTTTTCACGGATGCTCACATACTCCATCTCCGGGGTGATGATGCCACGGCGGGCATAGGCGCGCTGCGTGGGAGGTGCTTTAGGGTCGCACGCAACCCATTTTCCACCCGCCGTGCGTTGCACATCGTTTCGCGCCGCGATCCACGGCTCGCGCACGCGGGGAATCCCGCTCTCCTCCGTGCAACACACCTCCGGGTCTCCCCATGGACCCGAGCAATCATACACACGCACCGGCGCGTTCACTTCCGTCCGACCATCCGGGAACAATGAATCGCTTTGCGCGATCTCCCTCATCGCCACACGCACCTCCGGATGCAGCTTCCCCCGCACATATATCCGTTTGCCCGCTGCCTTTGCTAATTCTTCATTCATAAGCTCGTATTAAGATAGTGCTGCAACTCCGGTCAGAGCGTTCCGAGGTCGGCAATCCATTCTGCTGCGGAGCGGTAGCGTTGGTCGATGGAGAGCCTGATAGCTTTATCGATGCTATTCAAGAGGCGGATATCGTACGCATTTTTGAGGGCATCGCGCTCCGACAAGGGGTCGGCAGTATCGTAGGTCATGCGGATTTTAGCATCGGGCAGGCATTCGCCGGTCAGGGTATAAAAGAGGGTAGCCCCGAAGGCGTAGAGGTCGGTCCAAGGTCCCATATCCCCGTCGGTAGTACCTTGCTCCGGGGGGCTAAAGCCGAGGGACTCAACCACACCGGCTTCGGCATCACCGTACTCTTCCCGGGCGGCACCAAAGTCGATGAGCTTGGGGAACCCTTGGTTGGTGATGAGTATATTATCCGGTTTAATATCGCGATGGAGGACTTCGCGGCGATGCAGATAGTCGAGGGCATCGAGCACGCGCACCATCATCGCCACAAAAGCACCTTGCGGGATGTACTGATTGAGGCGAGTGTATTCGTTGGCAGCATCCGCCAAAGACTTACCATCAATAAATTCCGTTACGTAGTAGGAAGTTCGGTGGGCGTGAAAGAAGGTATAAACTTTGGCGATGTAAGGGTGGTTGAGAGAGGCGAGGAGACGAGCCTCGCGCAGGAAGTTGTTGTGAGCCCAGTCGAAAGTTCCCTGCCCCTCGGAATCGCGCAACACGACGTCCAGCGACTTGCTCTCGCGGTAGCAGAGAGTATCCGGGAAGTTTTCTTTGAGGACCACACGTCGCTCCAGCACACGCTCCTCCGCCAAGTAAGTCACACCGAAGCCCCCCGCCCCGAGGGTGCGAATGATGCGGTAACCATGGAGGAGGTGACCGTCCGGGAGTTCCTTGGGTGCCACCTCGCACTCTGCGTCCTCCTGCCCTCCACCATCATCGGGCGGAGCGCAGCGGATATCGGCGAGGATATCACTCGAAGAGTCACCGGAGGAAGGCATAGGCGGGCGAGGGGAGGGATTACGCAGAAGCGGCGCGGATGGCTTGAGTCATGAGATTGGCGGCTTTGAGCCCGCTGAGCAGCATGCCGCCGAAGATGGGTCCCATACGGAAACTGCCGCTTACGCCATTGGCTGCCATGCCGGAGACAAAGAGCCCGGGGAAAATTTCCTTGGTATTATCGAGAGTGGTACGTTCACCCTCGGCGGCATCCATGCTCATTTCACCAACAACGCCACCGGTCGACGTATTGAGAGACACACCATTTTTGCGAGCCACGGTGCGGGCGATTTCGCAGTCGTGACCGGTCGCATCCAGCACCACTTTGGCGGCAAAAGTGAGAGGGTCTACGTGCATTTTTTGGAGGAGGACGGGTGTCCAGTTGACAACCACCCCCGCCACACGCCCGTGCTTGTAAACGACATCCTCGACGGAATAGCAGTTGAAGATGAGAGCACCGGCTTCCGTGGCGCGGTAGAGCAGCCCGGCGGTAGCGTGCACGGAATCGAGGAGGAAAGTATCCTGCTCATGCTCGCGATATTGCAGCCTCAACTCCTGCAGAATCGGCAGGGCTTCTTTTTGAACCACTATTTCGTTAAACATCATCGCTCCGCCCCACATACCGCCGCCGGGTGCCAACTTGCGGTCTAAAAGGGCTACCCGGTGCCCGGCTTTGGCGAGGTAATAAGCAGCCACAAGTCCGGAAGGTCCGCCGCCCACAATCGCTGCGTCCAGCTGCAGGGCGCGGTTGACCTTGTCGAAGTAAGAATGAACTATGCCACGGGTGATGAGAGACTCCATAGCGGCATGGTAGCCCCTTTGCGCGCGTATGTCAAGCCAATACGAAGTACGAGGTACGAAGTATTTGAGTTCTGCGCAGCGGTGTTGCGCGGGAGAGTTGGGTGAAGTGTGTGGCAGGAGGTGGTGTGTTATTACGGCTCCATTGTAGGATAATTTTTGATATTAAGATTCAACGGAGACAACTGGTTAATTTCCTGCTCAAGGAGGGAAATTTCATCTAAGAGGGAAGCAAGAGTCGGAGCATCTGCCGGGAGCATTTCTCGCCTCATGCCATTATAATCTGCCTTTAAATTCGCGAGAATATCCCCACTCGGGACCAAATGCATCGTCCCGGGAACTGCGTTTAAATAATCTGCCCAACCCGCACGGTAAAAATGATACTTAAACGATGAAACTTGGTAAAGCAGGTAAATATCCGCGAAGGCTCTGTTTTTGAGTTCTGCGTTGCGCGACATCATGGCTGCATCGTAGTAATGGCGTGCATAACGCGGGGGTAGCGGTGTTGGACGGTGTACCTGCGCATGTAGAATCGTGATTTTTTCCCAGAAGGCGCGTTCAGCCGTAGTTACGACAACTTGCGCATCTGCGTCATGAAACAAATTAGGATAAATTTCCGCCATATATGGTCTAATAATTCGCCTAGTGTGGGGATTCCATGCCGCTTTTGGTCCGATTTCAAGTAATACTTGAGGGCGTATGTATGAGGATGTGCAGATTTTGGGATAAGTAACAGTGATGGTTTCCGGGGACGACACAGGCACCTCGACCACGCAAATGTCTCCGCAGCATCGACATACGATAGGTAGGATATTATCGATGATTTGCCGAACATTCCAATCATCTAAGGATTTAAGCATTTTCTGTCTGTTTGAATTACTATACCGTTCGCCGGGGTTCCAATTGCCTTCTGCACAAAAAGCACTCCAGTTGAGTATGAGATCTATATCCTCTGAAAATCTCTTAATAAGACCGTATGCTTTGGACAGGCTTGTTCCTCCTTTGAAAATGATAGAATGTTGGAGGGGAGAAAGGAATAAACGCCGGAGGAGCCAACATACCCAAAAAACCTTTTCGATAGCAGCCGGTTCCATGTCAAGCTTAGCAGCTGTTTGATGAATGAATTCCATTCGCTCAGTTATTGGTCTTTGAATAAAATGGTCCATACTTGTTATTTAAGAGTATTTTATGAAGGATGATGCGGTATTTTTCTGTTAGTAGAGGCAAGGTCTTTTTTATGTCCTCTGCTAGTTCCAGAGAAAGAGCAGCGCGGATTTTCGGTAAGTAATCCTGAGAGAGGGCAGACTCGCCCAGTTCTTTAATTGCCTGAATGAAGAGTTCGCATCGCACCGTACCCAGTCGTGCTTCCTTGATCGATGCGTGCCGGAAGCAAAGAGTTCTGTTGTCGATGTTATAACAACGATTTGGACCGTTCGAGAGATAAAGGATACGAGTAGGAACTTGGGTGCTCCATCCCAAATAGTTAAGAGCAGCATTGCCAGATGCTTGGATATGCCATCCGTGCTTTCTTGCCAATGCAGCGGCAACGCAATGCAAATCCGGTGCGAGATACTCACCGAGCAATTTGCTGCGCCTAGGGTATTCGAAGAGACCCCTCATGAGCGGTCGTATAATACCTTTGCACTTTAAACGACAGAGGCAACATGCGACATGCGTATCGGTGGCAAGTGTAAAGAAATCACTGTTGGCGAAGACGCTGCCGCGCCCCCAACGACGCAGTAGTCGAAGGATTTGTGTTTCGAGAGTCGGCTCGTCTGTGCTCGATGTTGTCACGTGCGGAGTGTAACATATTGCGTTCATCATGTCAATCGGAAAATAGAATTTATACTATTCATACATACATAGGTAATAAGATAGAATAATATGTAATGAAAATAATGTTTTTTTATTACAACATCGGTATGATACGGACACGAAGACAAGTAGGGGAGAACGAGGGAAAAGTAGGGAAGAACGAGGTGCTGGGGAACAAGGTGCTAGGCGGGAAAGGGGGGAAGGAGAACAACCGTAGGGGGCGGGAAGGAAAGCCAAGTACGAGGTACGAAGTACGAAGTAGAAATTTGACGCAACTCCGTTGCGCAAGGTGGTGGAGGCAAAGCTAGGGAGTGACGGATGTGGTAAGCAGCGGTGAGGTGCGGGGAGCAGCGGGTGTGGTAGATGCGGTGGGGAGGCGTGGTAGGCAGCGGTGAGGTGTGGGGGATGTGTAGGGGAAAACGGTTTGGGCGAATATTCGGAAATTTTTGGGACAAGTATGTTGACAGAAGGGCAAGCATTGCGCATAATGACGCACGCCATGTTTGAGTTGTTTGACACATACACCCGGACGAAACGAACCATTGAGGCAGAAGACGGCAAGACCCTGCGGTTTTACTGTTGTGGACCCACCGTGTATGCGGCAGCTCATATCGGCAACTTTCGCACCTTCGTGGCACAGGATGTTTTTCGACGTGTTGCGGAGCTCTCCGGGATGCGCACCAAGCATGTGCGGAATATCACGGATGTCGATGACAAAACCATCCGCAACTCGCAGGCACAGGGGGTGGCACTGACGGAATACACGGCGAAGTGGACGCAGAAGTTTCACGAAGATTGTCAGGAGCTGAATTGTTTGGCACCGCACGTGGAGCCGAGGGCGGCGTCGCATATCGCCGAGCAAATTGACATTGTGCGGCGACTCATCGATGGGGGGCACGCCTATCTCAGCTCGGACGGCTCGGTCTACTTCCGCATCTCTTCCTATACTGACTACGGGAAGCTGGCGCATCTCGATGCCCAGACGCTCGATTTGGGGAAGACTGCTCAGACGCGGGCGGACACCGATGAGTACAGCAAGGATAGCGTGGCGGACTTCGTGCTTTGGAAGGCGCGGCGACCGGAGGACGGGGAAAATTACTGGGAATCGCCTTGGGGGGAGGGGCGTCCGGGGTGGCACTTGGAATGCTCGGCGATGAGCCACAAGTATTTGGGTGATACCTTTGACCTGCACTCCGGCGGGGTGGACCTCATATTTCCACACCACGAAAACGAAATAGCCCAGAGCCGGTGCGCGTGCGGCGGGGAGTTGGCGCGACATTGGTTCCACGTGACCCACCTGCTGGTGGATGGAGCGAAGATGAGCAAAAGCTTGGGCAATATGTACACGCTGGATGAGTTGAAGGCACTCGGACACAGCCCTGCCGCCCTGCGCTATGTGCTGGCGGGAGCATATTACCGACGACCGTTGAACTTCACCTTGAGCGGCATGAAGGATGCCGCCGCCGCACTACGGAGGCTGAGTCGCGCCGATGCAGCCTTGGCAGAAAAAGCCAGGGATAAGGAAGCCCCGAGTTACCGTGAATCGGTGAAGGAACCGCCGGAGCTCGGCGACTTTGCGCCCGCTTGGAGCAGTTTGCTGGATGACCTGAACACGCCGGAAGCTTTGGGGCATGTCTTCAGTGCCCTGCATGCCCTCAAAGTGGACACGCTCAGCCCGCAGGAGGCGCATGAAAGGCGACGGGCCCTGCGGTTTATCACGGAAGCCTTGGGGCTTATCCTGCCACCGGTCGAGGAGGAACAACCGGAAGCACCGGCGGAGGTGAAGCAACTGGCGGAGGAGCGGTGGCAGGCGCGAGCGAGCAAGGATTGGGCGAAGGCGGATGCCCTGCGGGGGCGGTTGGCGGAGCTCGGCTGGGGGATGAAGGACGGGCGGGATTCTTACCAACTCGTTAAACTTTAAGATACTATGGACCAAGAATTAACCCTGCTCGGCAAGCACAGAGAGTTTTACCGATCGCCGGATGAGGCAAAGCTGGAGACCTTCCCGAACCGCAGTCCGCAACGGCGTTATGTCGTAACGCTCGAAACCGATGAATTTTCCTCGCTCTGCCCCGTGACCGGGCAGCCGGACAGTTGTTCGTTGAGGATCAGCTATATACCTGCAGAGCGGGTGGTGGAAACGAAGAGTCTGAAATACTACCTCGTCTCCTTTCGCAACTACCCCGCGTTCAATGAGCAGGTGGTGAACCGCATACTCGATGACCTGACAGCGGTTGCGCAACCGCATTGGATGCGCGTGGAAGGACGCTTCGGCGCGCGCGGCGGCATTCGCCTTACCACGACGGCGGAGTACCGGGCTGAAAACCGCCCCGTTTGAGTTTCATTTTAGCGGAGCACACGCATGAAATGCCTCGTTCTACTCTCCGGCGGTGTGGATTCGACGACGGTGCTGCATTGGGCGCGCCGGGAGCATGAACCCATCGCCGCGCTTTCATTTCACTACGGCAGTAATCATGCCGCGAGAGAGCTCGCGAGTGCCGCCTACCAAGCACACGCTTTGGGTATACCGCACCGCACAGTGGATATATCGAGCCTCGCGCCGCACCTGAGCAGTGCCTTACTCAGCGGGGCGGATGCCGTGCCGGTCGGCAATTATACGGAGCAGAACATGCGCGCCACAGTGGTGCCCTTCCGCAACGGCATTTTCCTTGCCATCGCAGCGGGGGTGGCGGAGAGCTGCGGGGCGGAGGCAGTGGTGATTGCAGCCCACGCCGGAGACCATGCTCTTTATCCCGACTGCCGAGAGGACTTCATGCGGGTCATGGAGCAGGCGATGCGGGAGGGTACTTACGCGGGAGTTACGCTCTTGCGTCCGTTCATCTCCATGAGCAAAGCGCAGATTGTGACGTTGGGGCGAGAGCTCGGGGTGGACTTTGCCCATACGTACTCATGCTACTGCGGACGCGAGAGGCACTGCGGGGAATGCGGCACGTGCCGGGAGCGGCGGGAAGCATTCATCGCCGCCGGGGTGCCCGACCCCACACTTTACGAAACCTAAACCCGCTGCGACAATGCCGAGTGTGTATATCAAAACCTACGGATGCCAGATGAACGAGCGGGACTCGGAGCAGGTTGCCGCCATGTTTCTCGCCGCCGGGTATTCACCGGTCACATCTGAGCGCGATGCCGATGTTATACTCATCAACACCTGTTCGGTGCGAGAGAAAGCGGAGCTGAAAGCGTTGGGAAAGATGGGGCTTTTGTGTGCGCAAGCGGCGGAGAGACCTTGGGTGGTGTTCGGATTCATGGGGTGCATGGTGCAGAGCAAAGCCCGCGAGCTCTTTCGGCTGGTGCCGCGTCTGGATGTCGTGACCGGTACGCATTGTTATCATCGCGTGTTTGCCCTGTGCGATGGGTTGCTGCGGGAGCGGCTCGCCCACCCCTCGGCGACCCCACGGCAACGCGGGGCTCAGCTCTGCGAGGTGGAGGATGTGGCGGACGCCCACAATCGCATCTGTGACCACCTCCCCGTTCGCTCCTCATGCTCAGCTTTTGTGTCCATTATGCAGGGGTGCGAGATGCGCTGCTCGTACTGCATTGTGCCCTTCACGCGCGGGGCGGAGCGCAGTAGACCGGCGGCGGATATACTCGATGAAATTCGACGGTTGGTGGACAGCGGGGTGAAGGAGGTGACCCTGCTCGGGCAAATCGTCAACCGCTACGGGCGCGAGGAACCCGTGGTAGACGGGCGCGGAGCTTTCGTGCGGCTGCTGGAGGCGGTGCACGAGGTGGAAGGGCTGGAGCGCATCCGCTTTACCTCGCCGCATCCCATCGGCTTCCGGGAGGACCTCGTGCGTGCCTTTTCGTACCTGCCCAAGCTCTGTAGTCACATTCATTTTCCCATGCAAAGCGGCAGTGACCGGATACTGAAGCTCATGCGCCGCCCGTACCGCCAAGAAAAGTATGTGGAGCTCTGTGATGCCATGCGTGCTGTGCGCCCGGACCTCGCTATCACCACGGATATTATCGTGGGATTCCCGGGGGAAACGCGCGAGGATTACCTGCTGACCAAGGCGGCGGCGGAGCAGGTGCGTTTCGATAACGCGTTTATCTTTCAGTACTCACCGCGTCCCGGTACCCCCGCAGCTGAAATGCCCGACCAAGTCTGCCTGCGGGAGAAGGAGGAGCGTAATCATGACCTGCTTGACACGGTAAACCGCATCGCCGTCGCCCGAAACCGGGCACTCGTGGGGAGTCGTCAGGTGATTTTGGTGGATGGACCGAGTAAGACCAACCCCGACCGCCTGCAAGGTCGAACGTCGCAGAATAAACCCGTCATCATCGAAAAAGGGGATGCCGCCGTTGGGAGTTTGGTACCGGTAACGATCCGAGAATGCACTGGCTTTACACTGTACGGCGAAGCCGAGGGAAGCTAAACTTTGCGGCGCGCCCAAGTGAGGTCGTGCAGCATAAACTCCAGAATGATATACTCGATGGCGAGGTCGGCAACGATGAGGAACCAGATGCCGGTTAGGGTGAGGGTTTCCGGCCACAAGTTATTCCAGATCATGAGGCATATTACGCGCACAAAGCCCATGCAGGAATACGACACATACATGACCCTGCGGGTATCGCCCGCGCCGCGCAGACACATCTTAATCATGAGCATACCGGCATAGAAGGGTTCCGCTAGCAGGAATACCTTGACCACGGGTACCGCTACTGCCATGAGCCCCGGCGAATCTGACGCGAAAATGCGGACAAAAAACTCCGGGAAGAGGAAGAAAACACATCCCATCATCCCGGTGAATACCATGCTGTAAATAATACACTTACGGATGGTAGCCATGGCAAGCCTCACGCTGCCGCTGCCCAAGTACTGCCCGACGAGGGAAGCCCCAGCCACACCGATAGCAAAGCTTGGCAGGAAACTGAGGGACTCGATGCGGATGGCAATGGTGTGAGCACCGATGGCGGCGTCACCCAGCCGCGAAATAACGTGCAGCACGTATAGTTGGATGAGCCAGATGCCGCCCACCTCCACCGCTTGGGGGAGCCCTATGCCGAGGATGCGCCCCATCATGCGCCAATCCGGGGACATGCTGCGGATGTCTAGGAAGAGGGGAGGCACGTAGGTGGGACCCCGACCGGCGGCATAGGCTTCCAATGACGTGTCTCGCAAGATGCGCCGCATTCCCGGGGTATGGCGCGCCAGCAAGAATATCAGGATAGCCGCCGAGATAATCATACCGACCACCATCCCCAGCGCGAGACCTTCCACGAACATACCGCATACGTGCACGAAGATGATACTCAACACGACATTGAGACCGTCCACCGCCAGCATGATAAAAAAGGGAGTCCGGGTGTCGCCGCTCCCCCGCAGGGCAGCATTCACGGCAAAGATGATTCCGGAGAAGACTGCCACCCAGCAGCCTATATTCATATACCGGAGTGCTACCTCTCGCGCAAAATCTGATAAGTCGAGTAGATTGGTCACCAAAAAATCGGCGGTCACGTACATGAGCAGCGATGAAAGCACTCCGGCAATGAGCCCCAATAAAGCGGCTTGATTGGCGGAGTAGTTGGCTTCCCCGAACCGCCGCGCACCCGTCCGGCGACTGACAATGGCTGTAGCACCCATGCCCACCGCGCCCTGCATGAGAAAGCCCAGCCACAGGATGTAGCCGATGACGCCGATGCCCGAGGCGAGCTGCTCCTTCACGACTCCGTCATCGCTCATACCTGTGGCGAGGATCAGGGAGGTGGCGGTGCAGATGAAGCTCATGACCTGCTCGAGCAAAGGCCAGAGCGCAATGGTGATGATTTGACGCGGCAGACTCAACCCGGCTAACTTGCCACCGAGCTGCCCCTTGGTCATGGCAGCCCGTATCTTCCCGTCTCGCCCGTCTCCTATGCTCATCGCGGCACCTATCCTACCACACCCATACCGACATAGCAAGCCGACCGCAAACGAAGCACGAGGTACAAATTGACGTTGTTGGGGAAGTGGCATGGGAGGTGGGCAGGAGGAGCGGGACAAGGCGAGTTGGAGGCACGATGCCGACAAGAAATTTGTTTATCGGTGTGTTTTTGACTTGCCAAGGCGGGGGACTTAGCATAGAATGAGAGCGTAAATAAGTAACGTAACCACAGATTTTACCGCCATGGCCAATCTGAACAAAGTGATGTTGATAGGGAACCTTACGGCAGACCCTGAGGTGCGCACGACCCCACGCGGTACCCCGGTCACCGAGCTACGCCTCGCCGTGAATAGGATTACTTCCGGTCCAAACGAGGGCGAAAGACGCGAAGAGGTCACTTTCTTGGATGTCACCTGCTGGGGTCGCCTCGGCGAAATTGCGGCTCAATACCTCGCAAAGGGTCGCCCGGTTTTCATTGAGGGTCGCTTGCAGATGGACTCATGGGAGGACAAGCAAACCGGTCAGAGAAGAAGCCGCATCCGAATCATTGCCGAGAATTTACAGCTGCTCTCCGGGGGACGGGACGGTGGTGCGTCCGCTGCTCCACGTACCAATAACTACTCCGGTGGGTATCGCCAAGGCAACGGTGCCCCGGCGAGCGGTGGTTACGCACCGCATCCCTCAGGTCCGTCTCCCGAGCCGCAACCGCAGGAGCCGGATGACGACGAAATCCCCTTCTGAGTTTCCTACGAGTGCTCGAATTCGTTCCGTTTCCCGGTTTTGGGCGAGAGGTGTGTGGATCGGGTCTGCTCGCGTGATGAATCCATGATCTGCGCCGTCCTCATCCGCACAAACGTAACAGGTCGACGGGCGCGTCCGTTGGCTTCATTCCCTGCACTGCCCCATACTTGCGGCAACAGCGCAAATTGCGCTACTCAGCTGTAGCCTTGACTTGGGCTTGATCCGCCGGAGCAGGTTTCTGTTCGGGCTCCTCACCGGTCACCACGAGGTGCAACCGGATCGTGGCAACCACTTCCGGATGTAGTTTCGCGGGTATCTCGTAGTCTCCACCCTTACGCAGTGGCTTGTCGAGGTCAATTGCGCGGCGGTCTATCTGCACTCCCTGCGCAGCCAAGGCATCAGCGATTTGCCGGTTCGTGACGGCACCAAACGCCCTGCCTTTCTCTCCGGACTCGAGCGTGAGCTCGAGTTTCACAGCGTCAATCTTCTGCGCAATCTCCCTGAAATTGGCGAGCTCGGCAGCTTCTCGCTCTGCTCGCTTCTTGCGGAGCATATTGATGAACCGCCTATTCGCCGGGGTCGCTTCCAATGCCAGCCCCTGCGGGATAAGGTAGTTGCGCCCATATCCGGCTTTCACGGTTACAAGGTCGGCTTCACTGCCCAGACCTTCTATCTTCGTCGCGAGAATCACGTTCATGTGTGCCATAACTCAATTCATTTGGGTTTGGTGGGGCAATGAGATACCTTGAATTCCCCCAATTGTCAAGCAAAATTTTTGAGTGCACCTTTCCACACCACACCTGTCCCAATAAAATTTTCGAAAAACGCCGCAATGCTAATCCTCATGCGGGTTACAGACTCTCTGCGTACGGAGGGGGCCTCAACCTCACGGCTGCGTAGATTTGGTCTCCACGTATCGTTCCCGCTTTGCCTCCTTCCAACTCCTCTGCGCAACTCCGTTGCGCCTATCTCCTTCACCTCGTACCCCGTACTTGATCACCCCCGCGTCTTCCTGCCGCAAAGTCATCGCTCACCATGAAGCTCGTATTTTTCTTGGGACGGCTGTGGATTGCCGAACGAGATAAGTGACGTTGCTTGACAGTATAGATATGGCTTGGTAAACTGCGTCGGTATAGCGAAGAGGCTTACAGAGGTAGTTGCGAGTACCGCGCCATTTGCGCAGGTGCTGGAGGGATTGTGTGTGCAAGGGGACGGGGCGGTGCCGGTGGTATTTCCGAGCACGTGTCCGGCGGCATTTGCATTCGTGGTGGCTATGGTGTCGGAGAACGTCAAAGTTGGGACACGGGTATGGGTGGTGGCGGACGGCCTACCAATGCAGGAGAGAGTATGCAATGAAATTACGCTGTGGAGCGAAGTTTCCTGTCTCTTTGTGCCGGAGCAGGAGTGGCAGGTGCAGCAGGCAGTGAGAGACCCCGATGTGACCGCCGAGCGACTGGATGCGCTTTATCGACTGACCTTGCCACATCGGGAGACGCAGGTGGTGGTCGTGACAGCTGCCGGGTTGGACGATACCGTGCCGGAATTCGGGCAGGGGATGCCGTCAGCCATCCACCTGAAGGTGGGGGAGACGAAATATCCACTCGAGAGACTGACAACCTCGCTGACAGAACGTGGGTTTGAGAGAGCGGACCAAGTGACAGCACGCAATCAATGGAGTTTACGCGGCGGAATATTGGATGTATTTCCGCTTCAGACGCCCTCCCCACTCCGTATCGAATACTTTGACGACAAAATCGAAAGCATACGGGCGTTTGATGTCGATTCTCAGCTTTCCTACCACAAGATGAGCAGTGCAGACCTCCTTCTTCAGGAACCGGAGGAACGAGAAACGCTGCAAGATTGGGTGAGAAAGGAAGACGTTACGATTGCCCTGCCCGGGACAGGGGTGACGGGGCAGGTGGTGCTACTGGAGCATCCGGCAGAAAGTGTGGGACCAAACCACCCGATGTACGAAGCAGTACAGCGTGATGGCTTGGATTTTTTGTCCATGCCGCTGGGCAGTTTTGAAAGTGGGGACTTCGTGATGCAAGAAGCACGGCGGGGTTACGTGCGGCGAATACTTGAGGAATGGCGGGAAGAGAAGTGGCGCATCGTGATGTATTTTTACCACGAGAGCGAGCAAAAACGGTTTGAAGAGATATGTGGGGAAGAGAGAGAGTGGGATGCCGTTCAGTCACGCATCGGGGAATTACCGTGTGGATTTACGGTTCCAAGTGCCAAATTGGCGGTACTCTCTGCGGCAGAAATTTTTGGGCGACACGCGACTACACGACGTAAAACACCCGTCGGGAGAGAGGCGCGCATTCGTGCGGCACAGACGCAGACTCCGCTGAATGAACTCGAAACGGGGGACCTCGTGGTGCACGCATCGCATGGGCTCGGTAGGTTTGCGGGAATCGCACGCAGCGAAGAAACGCAGGAGGAGGAGCTGCATATCTGTTATGCAGGTGGGGTTTTGTTGCGCATTCCGCTCAGTCAGGCGCACCTCATTTCTAAGTATGTGGGACTTGGGTCTAAACCGCCGGAGCTCAATCACTTAGGAGATGCGCGCTGGCAACGGACTTGCAAAGCGGCAGAACGAGCAATTCAAGATTACGCGGCACAACTCCTTGAGGTACAGGCACAGAGAGAGAGTAATTCGGGCTATGCGCATCCTCCGGATACGGCGTGGATGTGGCAATTCGAGACAGCATTTCCCTTCCGAGAAACAGTGGACCAGCTGCGAGCTATCCAAGAAACAAAGCTGGATATGGAATCCGATCGACCGATGGATCGGCTGATTTGTGGAGATGTCGGCTTTGGAAAAACGGAGGTGGCGTTACGGGCGGCGTTCAAGTGCGTGACGGGTGGCAGACAGGCTGTCTTATTGGCACCCACGACTGTGTTGGCAGACCAACATTACCGCACATTTAAGGAACGCATGAGCGAGTATCCCTTCCGCATAGAATTACTCAGTCGCTTCACCCCCCCCAAGCGAGTCCCGGAAATCATTGCCGGGTTGAGCAACGGAAGTGTCGATATTGTCATCGGCACCCACCGACTGCTCTCGAAGGATGTCATCTTCCGAAAGCTGGGCTTAGCCGTCATTGATGAGGAGCAGCGATTCGGGGTGCGCCACAAGGAACAATTTAAGCGTATGTTCCGCATGGTGGACATGCTGACTCTGTCTGCCACACCCATCCCGCGTACTCTGTATGTAGCACTTATGGGTGCACGTGATATGAGTACGATCGATACTCCGCCCCCCAATCGCTTGCCGGTGCAGACAGTTGTGTGTCCGTACGATGAAAAACTCATCAAGCAAGCTATCGAGCGCGAACTGGAACGTAAGGGGCAAGTTTTTTTTCTGCATAATCGTGTACAAACTATTCTGCACATAGAAAGTATCTTGAAGCAGCTTGTACCTAAAGCCCGTATCGTAACCGGACACGGACAAATGGAAAAGACGAAGCTGGAGCAGATTATGCGAACATTTGTCGACGGACAAGCAGATGTGCTCCTTTCGACCACGATCATCGAGAGCGGAATTGACATTCCGAATGCCAATACGATTATCATTGACCGGGCGGATCGTTTCGGACTGGCGGACCTTTACCAATTGCGCGGACGAGTGGGACGTGGGAACGAGCGGGCATACGCGTACCTTTTGTTGCCGGAAAAGCATTTGTGCACGGGAGATGCGCGGCGCAGGGTGTCGGCTATCAAGCAGTATACGGCACTGGGCAGCGGATTCAAAATTGCCATGCGAGACTTGGAGATACGCGGGGCGGGAAATCTGCTGGGTACACAGCAAAGCGGGCACATTGCTGCCATCGGTTTTGACTTATATTGCCGGTTACTACGACAGAGCATCGATCGCCTACGCGGTGTGACAACAATTCGTCGAGTCGATACTACGGTGAAAGCAGACTTTCTCTGCATGAGCGAGGTAACAGCTGCCCTGAGCGAAGATCATTCAGTCTTGGGTGCCTTTCTGCCCGGGGATTATGTCCCTTCCACGCGTGCCCGCATTGAATGCTACACTTCACTGGTTCAGTGCACGACAATTGAAGAAGTGGATAAGCTACACCGAGAATGGAGAGACCGCTTCGGTACCCTGCCACAAGCTGCGGAAACTCTGCTCCTGCTGCAAAAAATTAAGGTGCTCGCATCGCGTCGCAATATAACGGCTGTCGAAATATTCGGACAAAAACTCCTGCTCATTCGCCACGGAGAATATATCCTGCTCGATAAAAAGTTCCCACATTTGAAAGCAACGACTCCTGCCGACAAACTCGAAGAAGTGCGGCGACTGCTCAGTATGGCGTGAAGTATGGCGAAGCTGCGGCATTCCATTTATTCCACGTGGAACATTGACGAAGTTCGGAATGGCAGAGTCAGGGGGGCGGTTCGACGGATTCGTAGTGCAACGTACCGCGCAGAATTTGGTCCGGACCGCATGATTGGACGGAGAGGTGACGGAGGTGTGCCTCACGGGGAAGGAAGGTACCCGGCACGAGTTGTTCGGACCCACCGCAAAGTATGGGGGCAACGATTTGCACCCATTCCCGCACTAGGTCATGCTCTAAAAATGTGCGCAGCAGAGAGCCGCCGCACTCAAGCATGAGGCGGACAACACCGTACTTCGTGTGCAACATGCGCAGCATCGCTTCAAAATCGTCGATACGCTCGAGGACAACTGAACGCGCTGCGTGTTCATCCGTAAAGACGGTGGCATTTGACGGGAGAAGCGACTTATTGCGGGTCAAGATAAACCTCCACGGTTGGACTTTGCAGGGCGGGATAGGACTGAGAGAGGAACGAATCGTGAGGGCGGGGTTATCTCGGCGCAGGGTTTGACCGCCGACCAAGATGCCATCGCTTTTAAGACGAAGCTCGTGTGCGAAGCGGCGCGATTCTTCGCAGCTGATCCACCTTTCTGAACGGCGTGCCATACGCCCATCCAATGTGCAGGCAACTTTGACCACAACCCAAGGTAAGCCATGCAAGACACTATGCACCCAAGGTTGCAGAAAAGCTCGGCAGGCATCTGCATGAACCCCGGCACACACCTGCACGCCACCCGCTTCCAAGATTTCCTTGGCACGACCTCTGTGGCGGGCGTCTGGGTCGTCCATGCCGTAAACCACGCGGCTGATTCCTGAATCCAAGATGGCTTGCGTGCACGGGGGGGTACGTCCGAAACTCGAACAAGGTTCCAGAGTGACGTAGAGGTCTGCTCCCTCCAAGTCATCGGCATACCCATGTTCCAGAGCATCCTGAATGGCGCGTCGCTCGGCATGCGGCAAACCGGCTTTTTCATGGAAGCCCCTGCCGATGCACCGGTTGTTTTGGTAAATGACAGCACCAACGGGAGGGTTCGGGGAGGTTGTACCTTCACCCTTGCGCGCCAGTTGCAAAGCCTCCTCCATACGAATGATATCCCTTTCCGAGTTTTCCATGCTGATGTATATTTTCTTATTTTTTATATCCTCATCATCAGAAATGTGAATATGTGGAATATCCAACACAATTCACTTTTATTAAATGATTTATAAATCATTTAATTTGTCAATAAATCTATTGCAGAGCAGAGACCAAGATTGGATCAAATTGTTCACACGGTTACTGACAATTTTATTCACAGCACTTATTTGCATTTTGTGTTAATAATCCGATAAAGCATTACTTATCAGTCATCTGAGGATGTGAATTCGTAGAAGAAGACAAAGGGAGCCATGAAGGGAATAGCGATGTTGTAGACGAGAGTACCGGGGACGTCCACGACAATGAAGTCAGCCTTGCCAAGGACGCGTGCGTACAAAGATTTTTTGAAGGGGACGCGGGTACCGGGCATCTGGAAGGTAGATTCTCCGGGTAATTCAGCTTTCACGGGATGCACGCTTGAGGTCGATATGGAGTCCTTCCAAGTGAACTCACCGCGTTGAATGTCCTCTGCGAGCACGCTGAGGTACATGTAGCCGTTAGGTGAGGTAAGGACATGTGCAGTGGACTTCCGAATGGGATGGTAGACACAGTCATTCTCGATGCTTTTTACTTGAAAATAAGGGGTATCGTCCTTTCGGCGGAAAACGGAATCGTGTACGGATGGGTAATGTAGCTTGAACTTTGCCTTGTGCGCATTCACATACCATGTGTCGTTTGCGGCATTGTGGTAAACGCATAATCCATTTTTGTCCAGTAGGTAACCTTGGTAATACGCACCGGTTTCTTCGACGTTTTTGTGAGTTTGGAGGTAGGCGCACGAGGTGCTCAGCAAGAGCAAAAGTAACGCAGTGAAAGCTCCTATCGTCCTTTTCATGACGTCATGTTACCAAATTTTCCCCATCGGGGCAAGCCAACATGAAGCACGAGGTACGAGGTATCACATCTGTCCTAGGAAAAATGCGAGCTTCGTGGTGGGCGATGACTTTGCGGCGGGAAGACACGGGGGTGATCAAGTACGAGGTACGAAGTACGAAGTGAAGGAGATAGGCGCAACGGAGTTGCGCAGAGGGAGGTGGAAGAAGCAAAGCCAGAACGATGCGTGGGGAATAAATCAAAGCACCCGTGAGGACGAAGCTCCCTTGGTACGCAGAGCGTCTGTAACCCGCATGAGGATTAGCATCGCAGCGTTTTTCGAAAATTTTATTGGGACAGGTGTGACGAGGTATGCGAAGCTATAGCGGGGGGACGGTGAAGGGCTATCGTCGGAGGCGTGAGCAGGGCGAAGCGAATGGGAGGTACGAAGTGAACGCGAAGTACGGAGTGGCAAAGCTGTGGAAAGGGAGGCGAGGTAAGGCGGGAACTGGTACTTACGAGCTCATGATGTCCTTAAATCATTGAAAATACGAGAAAAAAAAGGCGCACCCGAAGGTGCGCCGCGTGGAGGCGAGGGGAGTTGAACCCCTGTCCTGGACATCTTTGACGCAAGCATCTCCATGTTCAGGCGCAGATGAAGCATAGGGCATTGGGTTAGCTCTGCGCCGGCCTTCCCGCAGCTGTGAACCTGTGGTAAGAGAGCGTGAGGCGGTTCCCCCCATCGCGCACCTGCCCGCTGAACGGAAGTTCGTGCGCCTTAGTGGGCGTCAAGCGCAGAACTCGGCGCGTATGTCACGCAGCCATGGCGTATTCGTTATCGGAATAGGCACTTAATGTTTGAACGGCTTTTTAAGGAGGCCAACCGTTCAACCTCCACATGCAGCTGACGCCTCGTATATACAGTCGAAACCGGGACGCCCCCGAGGTAGGACAGAGGAGCAGCAGAAGCCGCACACTCTGACGCACACGCCCGTAGGGATTCGAACCCCAAACCTTCTGATCCGTAGTCAGATGCTCTATCCAGTTGAGCTACGAGCGCATACAGACACCCACAGCGCAAAGCACTGCGGCTTGAGCAGGAGCGAGTGTACCACGACATATAGCCTTGTCAAGCGATTTTTCGCGTGAACAATAAAGAAAATTCGGATCGACAAGGAGCAAGGAATCGTATACAATGGGTGGACGTGGAGATCAGACGACCACACCGGACCGAGGAGGGACTTGTCCGCCTATGGGCAGAGAAGGGGCTGGAGTTGTGCGCACAAATCGATGATGAAGAAGCATTAGCAGAGTATTGTGAGCCGGTGCAAAAGACATTGGATGCACTCGAGCACGATAGGCGAATACTGGTGCTGGGGGAAGGCGGGAGTGGCAAATCGAGCGTATTAGCGGCGTTGGTTGGGGCACCGGTTATTGCGCGGACACGCATGGAGGCGCAGCATTACACATGCTGGCGTTATATATGCGGGGACGGGGATGCGACACACTCGCGCTTTGTCCCCCTGCAGAATTTGGAGGGGCTGGAGTTGGTGGATACCGCAGATATACGGCAAGAAGGCGTGCGGCAGACATGTGAAATACTCATGAGCGGGGCAGATGTCATCCTCGGCGTGCTGGATGCTCGGACGGCGGAGACCTCGCCACTTTGGGAGATGTTGGCGGGGGTGCCGCAGGAAGAACGTGGCTCATGGATGCTCGTTGCAGCACAGGCGAACCAACTGGGAGCTAAACAGGCAATCGCCCTCAAACAACGCCTTCGCGAGCTTGCTGCCGAGCATGCAGCAGAAGGTGTACGCATATTGATCTTCCCCGGAACGGAGAATGCGGCGGTGCAAACATTGCGCACCTGCGTGGCGGAGATGTTGCAGGAGTCTAGTGGGTTGCCGTCTCTCATCCGCTTGTTGGCAGAGCGCACCCTAGACATGGTGCAGCGGGCGGACCGAGTGCTGAGTAAGAGAGACAGTGCATCGCGCGTCGATAATGTGTTCATGCGCAATATAGAACAAGAAATTGACAACTTTTTGCAGCATCAGATCACGGGCTTGGGAGAGTACAGCCGTGGAGTGCAGCAAACTATGCTGCAGGTGATGCCGGAGTTACAAGAGGAGGTGCGACGCGGGATGGGGACGGTGCTTTCTCCGGTGGTGCTCTTACAGCTTGGGAATTTGGGAGGAAATATGGACCGGGTCATTTATCGCAGTTTGAACGAGGCTGTGGAACAGATGGAGCAGGAGTCGGACAAACAATTCATCTCGCAGTGCGCGTCACATTGGAGGTCTGTGCGCCCACGGATGAAAAAAAACTTGGAATGCGAGATTGGAGACTTTCCGGACGGGGATTTGGAGAGAGACCTCAATACGCTGCGCGAAAGGCTTTGCCGGGAACTCTATGAACCCATAGCCGCTACAGGCGTGCGCGCCCGGCTCATCCGCATCTACACGGCACACGCGGGGTGGATGAAGATGTGCATTACTGCCGTTTGCATCTGTCTTACACTCGGCGGAATCCTCGGATTTTTGGGACAGGATGTACCTGGGGTGTGCTGTGTCGGGCTGGCGGGCTTGGTATGGTGCGGGGGTTGTATTGCGCATGTCGTTACAGTGCGCCGGGTCTGCGCGCAGGTGAATACACTCATGGAGGAGGTATGCTCGGGGGTGTACGATGTCATTCGGACTGTGTTAGAAGGTTTTATCACGTCGCGGGTCACCGCTTATCGGCAGCTTTACACGCAGCCGCGACAGAAATTGGCACGGCAGGAGGTGGAGCTAAAACCCTTGCAGGAGATGCAGCGTAAAATTTATACGCAGGTGCGCATTTTGCTGCCGCATCTCCGATAGTACACAATTTTGATCGGTATGGCAGACCTATTTACGCCCTTCGGAGTCAATAACCTCGAGGATACGGCATTCGGGAGGACGGGGAGCATGCCTTTGGCGGCGCGGATGCGCCCGGAAACCATGGAGGAGGTAGCCGGGCAGAAACACCTGCTTGCCCCGGGGAAACTACTTCGGCGAGCCATCGAAACGGACCGATTTTCCTCGCTCATTTTTTACGGACCACCCGGGGTGGGCAAAACCACACTCGCCTACGTCATTGCACGTCACACAAGTGCCTACTTTGTGATGCTCAACGGGGTGGAGTCCAATGTGAGTGAAATACGCGAAAAGATAGCGGATGCCGGGACGCGGTTGAGTATGCACGGGCAGCGCACGATACTCTTTGTGGATGAGCTGCATCGGTTCAATAAGGCACAGCAGGATGTTCTGCTTCCCCACTTGGAGCGGGGGACGGTACGATTCATCGGTGCCACAACGGAGAATCCATACTTTGCTATCAATTCGGCTATGCTTTCGCGCTCGCAGATATTTCCGCTGGAGCCTGTGCCTGAGGAGGATTTGGCAGAACTCGTCCTGCGAGCAGCGGCTGATTCGCAAAGGGGATTGGGCAAGATGCCCTTGCAGATAGACCAAGACGCACTGCAACATATTGCTCGTAAGGCGGATGGCGATGCGAGAAAAGCATTAACAGCACTGGAAGTGGCGGCCCTTTCCACTCCGCCGGGAGGGGACGGTGTCATCCATATTTCGCTTTCTGTGGCAGAGGAATCTATCCAGCAAAAAGCCGTGCGCTATGACCGAGCCGGAGATGGACACTATGACACCATCTCCGCTTTCATTAAGTCGATGCGCGGTAGCGACCCGGATGCCGCATTGTACTGGCTCGCTTTCATGCTCAACGCCGGGGAGGACATCCGATTCATTGCACGGCGGATTGTCATTTGCGCGAGTGAGGATGTCGGGCTGGCGGATTCCAACGCACTCCGCGTGGCACTGGCAGCGGCGAAGGCTGCGGAGATGGTCGGGCTGCCCGAGGCACGTATCCCCTTGGCTCACGCTACGGTTTACATCGCGACTGCCCCGAAGAGCAATTCCGCCTACATGGCACTGGAGGCTGCGACGAAGGATGTGCGCGAGGGCAAAACACTTGCCGTACCGGACCACTTGGCAACGCCTACGCGCAAAAAATTGGCGCGTCTCCGAGGTGCTACAAAGGAGGAAACTACCTACAAGTACGCGCACGATTTCGGAGAAGACCATTACGTCCCTCAAGCTTATCTGCCGGAAGGTCGCGTGTATTACCACCCGACATCCAATGGGATGGAGCTCCGAATCGGGGAACGTATGGAGATGCTTCGCAAACGCAACAACCCACAGGGAAGTGAATAGGAAGTACGAGGTACGAAGTACGAAGTACGAAGTGGCAAAGCTG
>CAYRJI010000017.1:0-28607 GCA_964424645.1 uncultured Akkermansia sp.
TGGGGGCGGCTGCCGCCATACTGCACTACCTCAAAAACCAGTTGCGCCGCAGCACGGACCACCTGCTGCACCTTTCCCTGCGACCGACATCCCGCGTGGTTCTCATCGATGCCGCCAGCCGCCGCAATCTCGACCTAGTGGAAGCCCGCAGCGGAGCTAAAAACACGCTGTTGGGTGTTCTGAATAACACGGGAACTCCCATGGGGGCACGTCTGCTGCGAGACTGGCTCTTGCACCCTATTTGCGACATGGAGGAGCTCTCTCGACGGCAGGACATCATCGCCGCCTTTCTCGCCGAACCCTTCCTGATGAGTAAGTTGCGCGATTCCCTCGGCAAAATTCGCGATTTAGAGCGTCTCTCCTCCCGCCTCTCCCAAGGGGCAGGCAACGCGCGCGACCTCATCGGTCTACGACTCTCACTGGGATACCTCCCCCATGTTTTGGAAGACCTACGAGCTCTCGGTGCCAACCAACCCGGACTTGCTGCCCTCGCCTCCCGCATCGGTGACTTCACCGAGCTCACGTCCCTCCTTTCCTCCGCCCTTGTTGATGACCCTCCGACGGCCCTCAAGGACGGCGGTATGATCCGCGATGGCTATGACAAACAGCTGGATAAACTACACCGTGCCTCCCGCGACGGCAAAGTCTGGCTGGCTGAAATGGAATCCCGCGAACGAAAGGCTACCGGCATAGATTCCCTCAAAATCCGCTTCAACAACGTCTTCGGTTACTACATCGAGGTGACTAAAGCCAACCTCGCCAAAGTTCCGAAACACTACCACCGCAAACAAACCCTCGTCAACGCCGAACGCTTCATCACCGATGAGCTCAAGCACATGGAGAGCACCATCCTCGGTGCCGATGAACGCGCACGCCAACTGGAATACGATATCTTTTGTCGCCTGCGCTCCTCCGTCGCCGCCCGACTCACCCAAATCCAAGAGACCGCCGCAGCCCTCGCCGAATTAGACGTGCTCCTGTGCCTAGCAGAAAATGCACGGCTCCACAACTACTGCCGCCCAATCCTAGATAACAGCCGCAAGCTCCACATTGTTGACGGTCGCCACCCGGTCATCGAGCGCGTGCAGCAGGACACCTCCTTCGTCCCCAACGACACGGACATGGAGGAGGGGAAAAACCGCCTCGTCATTCTCACAGGTCCCAACATGGCGGGGAAATCCACCTACATCCGGCAAGTCGCCCTCATCACCTTGATGGCACAGATGGGCTCCTACGTCCCCGCAAAGGAAGCCCATATCGGAATCGTCGACCGCATCTTCTGCCGAGTCGGTGCCAGCGACGACATAGCCACCGGTCAATCGACCTTTATGGTGGAAATGAGCGAAACCGCCCTCATCCTCAACAACGCCACCGAACGCTCCCTCGTCATACTCGACGAAATTGGGCGAGGCACAGCCACCTTCGACGGTCTTTCTATCGCTTGGGCAGTCGCGGAACATCTCCACGATGTCATCGGAGCGCGTACCCTCTTTGCCACCCACTACCACGAGATGGTTGACCTCCAAACCACCCACGCGGCAATCGGCAACTGGCACGTCGAAGTGAAAGAATGGCACGACGAGATCATCTTCCTTCGCAAAGTCCTGCCGGGTCCCGCCGATAAATCTTACGGAATTCAAGTCGCGCGCCTCGCCGGTCTCCCCGCTCCCATCATTGAACGCGCAAAGCACATCCTCACTCACCTAGAAATGAGTGCCACCATGCGCGAACCAACCCCGGAAAAACCTGACCACAGTCCCCCACATACTCCCGAATTACCTGACCTGCCGACCGCCCCCCCACCGGTCGACCTAACCCAGCTCGACCTCTTCAACCTCCTCGACCCCGGCACATAACCCGCCTCATCTGTCCCGAGAAAAATGAATATGGGGGTTTGAATGATGCGCAGGATTATGCAGAACTGAATGATAACAAGCGTTTTTCCTATGCAACAACACACCACACGAGGGAGAGGAAAGTACTTCCGCCCTGTCCTCTACTGTCTTACCTTCCTATTTGCTTTGCTCACCCTCGCGCCATGGAATATCTACGCTGCCAGTGGCGGCGAGATCCGGGAACTCGCCGAGCAGGGAGATGCAAACGCGCAGAACAATCTGGGGTTGTGCTATTTCGGGGGATATGGCGTGAACAAGGACCCCGCCGAAGCAGTACAATGGTTCCGCCTTGCCGCCGAGCGGGGAAATGCACGCGCGCAGAGTAACCTTGGAATGTGTTATAGCAAGGGCTTCGGCGTCGACCGAGACCTCGCCGAAGCCGTGAAGTGGTACCGCCTTGCTGCCGAACAAGGAAATGTGGTCGCGCAGTTTTCCCTCGGAATGTGCTATCACCTTGGCGAGGGCGTGAACAAAGACCCCACCGAAGCAGTGAAATGGTACCGTATCGCCGCCGAGCAAGGAAATGCTCCGGCACAAAACAACCTTGGAGTCTGCTACCACAATGGCGAGGGCGTGAACAGGGACGACACCGAAGCAGTCAGATGGTTCCTTCTTGCCGCCGAGCAGGGGAGTGCAGATGCGCAAAATAGCCTTGGCGTGTGCTTTGAGCTTGGTCAAGGCGTGAACAAAGACCTCACTGAGGCAACAAGATGGTACCGTATCGCCGCCGAACACGGAGATGCAATGGCACAGTATAACCTTGGGCGGTGCTACGAAGATGGCTATGGCGTCGACCGAGACCCTACCGAAGCCGTGAAATGGTACCGCCTCGCAGCTGAACAGGGGATTGCAGACGCACAACTCAACCTCGGAGTGTGTTATGAAAACGGTCAAGGCATCGACCAAGCCCCCAACGAAGCCGTGAAATGGTACCGCCTCGCGGCGGAGCAGGGAAATGCAGGCGCACAATACAAACTTGGAGAATGCTACTACTATGGACGGGGAGTAACGCAGGATCGGGCAGAAGCAAAGAGATTGTTTCAGCAGGCGGCGGATAACGGACATGAGGCAGCTGCAGAAAACCTGAGAACTCTTGAATTCTAGGCACTTCGCGCGCCCACACCCGCTCATTCCCTTGGCTCCGCGCCCTATTGGGACGGGTGTGACCACACGCACATCCCGGTACACTTCACAGTTGACAGATACGGGGAAGACAAATATAATCTCGGATGAGGTGTTTGGTTCTGTAATCAGTCTGTGGCGAGCGTGCCTTGCGCTTCTTGTTTGCGTCACATCCATTGTTGTCGCTTCATCACCCGACGAAGTATCCCTACCGACTTCGGACAGGGTGGTGCTTTCCAACAAATTCATTTCAGCTGAGTTCCGAAAGGGGGAGCACGGCGGTATCCTGTTTTGCGGACTGCGAACAATCGGGACGCAGTGTGTGCAACTACTGGAGGACAAGGGCGTGGATGTACTCACTCTGCAACTGGGGGACGGCTCCACCCTTACCTCCCGCGATATGAAATTGAAAAAATGGACAGAGGAGGACCTAGCCGCCGAGCCAAAAGCCGTGCGTTTGGCGGAGAAAGAGCCCGGCAAAGCCCTGCACGCCGTGCTGCAGTCAAAGGATGGTAGTTTCAGCATCGATTGGCGAGCCGTGCTGCGCAAGGGTTCTCGCTACCTGCGCCAAGAAATCGTTATTACCGCACAGAAGGACTCCCAAATTCCTTCCGTTACTCCTCTGCTTTACACCTTTACAAAAGATGCCGGTGCCCCCGCCGTCACAGGTAACATGACTCACGGCAACTTGGTGGTGAGCGAACGTCTCTTCACCGGTCTGGAGACACCGATGTCGAAGATGAGCGTGGACGTCGGTGACCCGGATGCCGACTCCACCGTGCGCGGTGTGTGGGAACGCCGTGCCGTGCTGAAGCGCGGTCAGAGCTGGAGCATTTCCACCGTGGTGGGTCTCATCGAGCCCGGTCAGGCTCGTCGCTCTTTCCTGCGCTACAGTGAGCGGGAACGCGCTGTGCCGTATCGCGTCTTTGTACATTACGATGATTGGTACGAGGTCGGCATACGTTTGCACGACAATCAAGACCCGCTCAAGCGCACCACGGACGCCATCTGGAAGGGAATTACAAACCACTGGAAACAAGAATTATACGACAAACGGAAAACATATCTCGATGCCTTTGTGATTGACGATGGATGGGATGAGTTTAACAGCCTTTGGGACTTCCACGCCGGTTTTCCCAAGGGGTTCTCCAATATAAACAGCGCGGCAGCGACGATGAAAGCCGGTATCGGCACATGGCTCGGTCCCGTCGGCGGTTACGGCTCCTCAAAAAATATACGCTTGGCGTATTGGAATAAAAACCACCCTACGCATCAGATTGATAACTTTGAACTCTCCGATGATGAGTATTACAAAGCATTCGTGGAGAGATGCAAGGAGATGCTCAAGCGGTACGATATGCGCTATTTTAAGTTCGATGGCATCTCTACTGCGTTCCACGCGAAAGGACCCGTCAACATCGAGGATGCTGAGGGGATACTGCGCGTTGCGTCCGCCCTGCGTAAGATTCGCCCGAAGATCTTCATTAACGCTACAGTCGGCACATGGGCAAGCCCCTTTTGGTATCATTACGTGGACTCTGTTTGGCGTCAGGAAGATGACTTCGGGCAAACCGGTTCTGCCGGTGATGCTCGTGACAAATGGATGACCTACCGCGACCGCCTCGTCTACGAAGTTTTTGTGCAGGGTTCCCCGCTCTTCCCCATCAATTGTATCATGACCCACGGCACCATCATCACCCGCAACGGTCCGCCGCATGTCATGAGCACCGATCCGCAAAATTGCGTCAAGGAAATCCGCGCCGCCTTTGGCTCCGGCTCCGGTCTGCAGGAAATATACGCTGACGGCGACTTGCTCGACCAAGCCGGAGGCAAGCTCTGGGATGAACTCGCCGCCTGCATCGCTTGGATCCGCAGCAACGCGGATGTCCTCGAGGATGTCCACTGGGTGGGCGGCAACCCATGGGACGGTACCAAAGGCTGCGTCTACGGCTGGGCTGCTTGGAATCCTCGCAAATGCACTCTCACCTTGCGAAACTCTGACGCCGCGCAACAATCTCTCTCTACCTCACTGCGCGAAATCTTTGAAATACCCTCCTCCAACAAAGATGAAATAATACTTCGCAGCAGCTTTGTCGACCAGCGTATCCTTTCCAATATCATTGGCGTCCCAATAGATCCTGATGCTCAGATCACCCTGACTCTTCAACCCGGGGAAGTCATCGTCATGGAAGGAAGAAGGTATAACCCCGAACTGTGATTGCCAAGCCCACCGACCTGCCCTAAATACCCACCACAAGTACGATGTGAAGGAGTTAGGCGCAACAAGGCTGCGTGGGTAGGATAGGAGGAGGCAAAGCAGGAAGCACGCGTGGGAACCAAATCAATACAGTCGTGAGGTAAATGCCTCGCGTGGTGCGCTGAGCGTCTGAAAACCGCATGGGGACTGCCATTGCAACGGTCTTAGAAAGAGAGTTTCACCTGCTCCCGGCTCTCGGTTTATCGCATTATGAATGCTGTGCACAAGCAAATAAATGCTCCCAAATTAAAAAATAGTGTCATACGCCCTCCGTGGCACGGGAAAATGACAGGTCGCTTCTGCAATTCCCTGCTTTGTGAAAATTCTGTATCCCTTTGATAAGTATACACATAGAAACACCTTCTGTAGCATACAGCATTCATAATGAGATATACTGACCCACCTATGAAAACACTAATTCAAACATACCACACCATGGACACACAAACACCCAATACTCCGGGAAAGCAACGACCCCATCGGCTGAACACATACCTACGTGGAATCGTATGCCTAGCCGCAGTACTCGCCTGTATACCCTGTTCTACCTGCGCATCAGAAACCCCATTTGATGCAAGAGAGTTACGCTCTCAGCTCGTCATAGGTCTAAACACCTTTAATGGCATGTGCGTAGAGAAAGATGAAGAGAAAGGTGCCGCTTTAATCCGCGATGCCGTCGATAAAGGCGTAGGAAAGGTATTAGAAGAAACAAAGGATCGTGGTGCCATGATATATCTTGGCAGATGCTATTATGAGGGAATAGGAGTGGAGAAAGATGCCACAAAAGCCGTATATTGGTTCCGGAAAGCAGCTGAGCTGGGGGATGGTGAGGCAATGGAGTACCTCGCCAAATGCTATCGGGACGGAACAGGCGTAGAAAAGGATATTACAAAAGCCGTAGAGTGGTACTGCAAGGAAGCCGATAAGGGCGTATTATCTGCGATAAAAGAAGTGAAAAAAATAGCCCCGGAAAAAGCTGTACAGTACTACAGAAAATGCGCAGAAGCCGGGAGTGAGCGGGCAATGTATAGACTCAGCGAATGCTACCTTGAAGGGACGGGCGTAGAAAAAGACGAAGAGCAAGCCAAACAATGGCTCCGCAAGGCAGCTGATAAGAACTATAACCCTGCGAAAGAGCTACTCCAAAAGCTAGAACAGAAATAATCCGCCCTGCTTATCTCTAACACTCCTGCCCCCCGGAAGCTAAAGCTACTAGGGGGCAATCCTTTTTGACCTTTCCCACAAACCTGCCCTTCAAGCTCGCAAAAACCTCCGCTGGTAAAACGACCCAAGGCCCGTTTGCTCAGCTCCGCCTCTTGCTCGCCCAGACCTCTCGTCTCCGGTCACTCCGCTAACACCTCCACCATCTCCCCACCCCTCCCCATCGCTCCACCACACCCGCCCCTCCCCGGCTCCGCCTCTACCCCTCGCGCAACTCCGTTGCGCCTAACCTCTACTTCGTTCCTCGTACCTCGCACTTAGCGACTGCCCCGCCGCCTACGGTTGTTCTTCTATCCCCTGTTCTCCCCCGGCACCCCGTTCGCTCTCCTTTTCGACTTCGTACTTCCTCCCCTCCGTGTTGCCACACGACGAAGTTACCGCCCTACTCTGTGTGTTTATTTATTTGGCTAGGTGTGCATTTTTCTCCTTGACAGCAAAAGCTTTCTTTGCTATTCTGAAGACGTCCCGAGTGTTAGCTCCGTAAGGCTTGCCGGTATCCAATCCGGAGCCCCGGAAAAGGCTCTCTCGGGACTGTTTTTTTATATTCTCCGGCACCTCTACTCCGTGTAGGTAGAATTTTCCCCGTTGCCCGCGTGCCTTGCGTACGCGTACTGCCATAACCCCCTTCTCCCCCCTAATTTCTACGGGTGCCAGATATATGTAGGAATCCAGTATCGCGTCATCTACCTGCGAACCATACCCCACCAGCACTCCCTTCTGCAAGGCATCCGGCACAGGCTCAAATGCATCCGTCACCATCCGCTTGTGTTTTTCACTCGTTGCCCTGTTTCCCATATAGTGCCCAAGTGAATTCGAAATCCCGCCCTTATCCAATACCACAGTCCCAAGCGGCTTCACCTTCACCTCCGTTATTCCACGCCCCTCGTAATCCGCTGCTATACTCCCCGCCAATTCCTTCAACTTTGCGCCCGGTTTCCATTCATACCTTCCCCCTTCCATCCTTCCCACAGCTTCCCCCTCCAAGAAATCCGCCAGCCCTACCAAATTTTCAATCTCCCCATGCCCCATCTCATTTTCCGCGTACCCCTTATAGAGAGGCAAATTCCCCGGCAATGCACGCTCCCTCCCTCGTTGTACCACAAACTCCCCACGTCCCATTACTTTATCCCCCGCATCTTCCGCACCCGATATATCACAATAGGAGGTCACCCAACTAGCCTACCCCTTTTCCTCCATTTTTCAAGTACATTGTATATCTGTCAAAAAAATAGTCTCCGGGACACCCCCGCAAAGCTGATCCCCACACGGGCTACACACTCACACTGCACACCAGAGGCATCCCTGCCCCTCCCCACAGCCCACCACACCCGCTCCTCCCCGGCTCTGCTACTTCGTACTTCGTCCCTCGCCCCTCGTACTTAGCCCCTCTCCCCGCCGCCTACGGTTGTTCTTCTACCCCCTGTTCTCCCCCGGCACCTCCTTCTCCCCCCTCCTCTTCCTCCACCACCCTCGCCACATCCTGTATCCCCTCCCCATCCGGCACCGTCACCAACTTCACCCCCTGCGTTGCGCGACCCGTCGCCCGTATACTCCCCACCCTTATCCTCACCGACTGCCCTCCCGTCGTCATCACCATCAGCTCATCCCCGTCCGACACCGTTATTGCCGACACCACCTTCCCCGTCTTCTCCGTACAATTCATCGTCTTCAGTCCTATCCCCCCACGTGACTGCGCCCTATACTCCGAAAACGCCGTCCTCTTCCCCATCCCATTCTCTGCCACTACCAACAGATGCCCCTCCTCCTCCGCCACCACTGCCAGCGACACCACATAATCCCCCTCCCTCAGCCTTATACCCCTCACCCCTATCGTTGCCCGTCCCTGCCTCCTCATATCCTTCTCCCCGAACCTTATACTCATCCCCTCATGCGTCACCAGCACCACATCCTGCTCCCCGTTTGACACCGCCGCCATCACCAGCCCATCCCCCTCCTCCAGTCTTATCGCGATAATCCCCGCCCTCCTACAATTTGCAAACTCATTCAATGCCGTCTTCTTCACCGTACCCTCCCGCGTCGCGAACACCACATTCCCCGCCTCTTCCCCGAACGTCACATCCCTTCCCTCCCCATCCACACGTCTTTCCAGCCTCAGCACCGCCGCTATCCTCTCCTCCGCCTGCAAATCCAGCAAATTCTTGATCGACCTCCCCTGTGCGCTCCTACCCGCCTCATCTATCTCATACACCCGCTCCACATACACCCTCCCTGTATTCGTAAAAAACATCAAATAATCATGATTCTGCGCCGTAAACAAATGCTCCACAAAGTCCCCTGCCTCCGCCCTACTCTTCGTTGCCGCCGCCCTTATTCCCTTCCCACCTCGCGACTGCACCCTATACTCATCCGTCCTCGTCCTCTTTATATACCCACTATGCGTTATCGTCACCACCATCGCGTCGTTCGGTATCAAATCCTCCATCGACCTCTCCCCCACGAACGGCACTATCTGCGTCATCCTCGGCGTAGCACACCTCTCCTTAATCCCCCTCAACTCCTCCTTCACGATCCCCAGCACCCTACTCTCCCTCGCCAATATATCCAGATAATCCTCTATCTGTTCCAAAATCCCTCCATACTCCTCTCCCACCTTACTCCCCTCCAGAGCCGTTAACTGATACAACCTCAGCTCCAATATCGCGTTCACCTGCCTCTCCGTAAACATATACACCCCACCCCTCACCGACGCCTGCCCTCTTATTAAAATCCCCAACCCTCGCGCCAACTCCACCGGATACTCATACCTCATCAACCTCTCCCGTGCCTCCTCCCTACTCCTCGACTCCCTTATCATCCGTATAAACTCATCCAGCCCTGCCAGTGCCACCAAATACGCCTCCAACACCTCCGCCCTATCCTCCGCCTTCCCCAGCAAAAACCTCGTCCGCCTCACCACCACCTCCCGTCTATGCTCCACATAAAACGCTATTGCGTCCCTCATCGTCAGCACCTTCGGCCTCCCCTCATGGATTGCCAGCATATTCACCGCGTACGTCGTCTCCAGACTCGTCAACTTATACAGCTGATTCATCACCACCTGCGCCCTCGCGTCCCTCTTCAACTCGATCTCAATATAATCCGTCAAATCCCTCATCCCCGCTATATCCGTTATCACCTTCTCCCTCACCAACTCCGCTATCCTCTCCTGCAGCACCGCCCTATTCACCCCGTACGGCATATCCGTCACATGGATATACTCCTTCCCTCCCTCCCCACTCACTACCTCCATCTTACCCCTCATCAACACACTTCCCCTCCCGGTCCGAAAATAATTCCCTATCCCCTTATACCCCAATATATACCCACCTGTCGGAAAATCCGGTCCCTTGATATACCCCATCAACTCCTCCGACGTCAAATGCGGATTATCTATATACGCGCATATCCCATCCACCACCTCCCCCAGATTATGCGGTGGCATATTCGTTGCCATCCCCACCGCTATCCCCGTTCCCCCGTTCACCAACAAATTCGGAAACGCCCCCGGAAACACCACCGGCTCCTCCAACCTCCCATCATAATTCGGCTGAAAATCCACCGTCCCCTTCTCCAAATCCTCCATCAACGCCACTCCCAACGCACTCAACTTCGCCTCCGTATACCTCATCGCCGCCGGTGGATCTCCCTCCGACGTCCCGAAATTCCCCTGCCCCAGCACCAACACTTCCCGCATATTCCAAGGCTGCGCCATCGTCACCAGCGTCCCGTACGCCGACGCGTCACCGTGTGGGTGGTAGTTACCTATGGTGTCTCCCACAATCTTGCCGCATTTGATGGTTCCCTTACTCGGAAGCAACCCGAGCTCATGCATGGCAAATAACACCCTGCGCTGCGACGGTTTGAGCCCATCCCGCGCATCCGGTAGAGCACGGGAAACGATGACGGACATCGAGTAGTCCAAAAAGCTGCGCGACACCTCTTCAGCAACATCAACCGGGCGGATTCTTGTATCACTCATAATTCAAAAAGTTCGCAATTACACATCCAAATTTCTCACATTCAGAGCATTATCCTCAATAAAGCGGCGACGGGGTTCTACGATGTCGCCCATCAGGATAGTGAACATTTTATCGGCTTGTACCTCGTTGGACTCATCTAGACGCACACGGAGGAGCTCGCGTTTTTCGGGGTCCATGGTCGTGGCAAAGAGGTCTTCGGGGTTCATTTCACCGAGCCCCTTGAAGCGGGTAATACTGACGGTGCGTTTGCCGATTTCGAGCACACGGGTGAGAATATCCGGCACGTAGAAGATAGGCGTAGTTTCCTGTTTCCCTTTTTCCGAAAGTTGGTAAAGGGGGGCATCCTCAGAGAGGAGCTTATCCCCGGGCAGACCGAATTCTTCCAACCGCGCCAGAAGATGCGTGATGGCATGCGCTTCGTGCAGCTCATGCAGCAAGGCGCGGCGGCTGGGTCCTTCCCGCACCGGCAAAGGATGTGCAGCCAGCTCTTCCTCGCTCGGTTCGCCGAAGAGGAAGAGGTCCGGGTTGGCATCGGAGTAGGCGGTCAGAGCCGCTTCGTCGGCAAAGTATTCCACACTTTCATCGTTGCCGCAGCGAACCTTCACGAGATACTGGGGAAACGCACCATTTTGGGCACGGTGCGCCAGTATGTCGCGGAAACTACCCCCATGCTGTGCCACTCCCACTTCGTATTTTTGCAGGGAAATGAGGGTTTCGAGCACGCCCATCAGGGCATCGGCATCATAAGCTACCGAGCCGTCGGCACTACTCAGAGCGACATCCCCGGCTCCTAGTGAGATGAGCCTACGATTCAGTGCCACTTCATCCTGCACGTATTGTTCCACCTTGCGGTGAATGACGCGATACAGCGGCGGCTGGGCGATGTAGAGGTACCCGGCGCGAACAAGCTGGGGCATGTGCCGACAAAAGAGGGTGAGGAGCAGCGTGCAGATATGCGCCCCGTCCACGTCCGCATCTGCCATGAGGATGATTTTGTGGTAACGGGCTTTTGAAAGGTCGAAGCTGCCCTCGCCTTCACCGTCCCCGATGCCCGCACCGATAGCCGTGATGATGTTCTGGATGGTTTCACTGCCCAGTGCCTTATCCAAGCGTGCCTTTTCCACATTGAGGATTTTGCCGCGCAGAGGAAGGATGGCTTGAGTGCGACGGTCACGACATTTCTTGGCGGTGCCGCCCGCAGAATCACCCTCCACGATGAAGAGCTCACACTGCTCCGGGTCGCGGTTCGAGCAATCGGCGAGTTTCCCCGGAAGCCCTCCACCCACGGACAGTGAGCTCTTGCGCACAGCTTCCCGCGCCTTGCGAGCAGCCTCCCGCGCACGGGACGCCAAGAGACATTTCTCTATAATCACCTTCGCCTCTGCCGGGTGCTCCTCCATGTACTCCTTGAGTGCCTCATAGACCACCCCGCTGACCACGCCCTCAATCTCCGTATTCACCAGCTTATCCTTTGTCTGGCTGGAAAAACGCGGGTTGGGCATTTTCACCGAAATCACCGCCACCAATCCCTCGCGCACATCGTCCCCGGTAAGACTCGGGTCTTTGTCCTTCAGCAGGTTGTTACTCTTGGCATATTGGTTGATGGCTCGTGTTAAGGCACTCCGGAAGCCGGAGAGATGCGTTCCCCCATCTCCGTTGAAAATACTGTTCGCGTAGCAGAGGATTTGATAGCGGTCGCTGTCGTTGTACTGCATGACCACATCCACATACACGTCATCATCCATCTTCTGCCCGTCATACTCCACCTCGATGCGTCGCACCCCGGTGAGCACTATGGGGTCAGGCGTGATGAGGGTCTTGTTCTCCCCCAGCTGTCGCACAAACTCCCGTATGCCGTCCTTGTACAGAAACGTTTCGCGGCGGTGTTCCGGCTGCGTTCGCTCATCCACCAGCTCGATGACGAGCCCCGGGTTGAGGAACGCGAGCTCCCGCAGTCGACGCGTCAACTGATCGAATTGGAACTCCGTGGTGTCCGTAAAAATGGTCGGGTCCGGCATGAAGGTGATCGTCGTACCGGTCTGCTGCACCGGACACGTCCCCACGACATGCAGCTTGTCCTTGGTTTTTCCCCGCTCAAAGGTGATGACGTGGCGTTTGCCGTCACGCCGCACCTCCGCCTTGAACCAATCGGAAAGCGCGTTCACGCACTTCGCGCCCACCCCATGCAAGCCACCGCTATATTTGTAAGCCCCTTGTCCGAACTTACCGCCCGCATGCAGATTGGTAAGCACCAGCTCCACGGCAGGCATGCCAAACTTCGGATGAATGTCCACCGGTATACCTCGCCCATTATCAATGACAGAAACCGAACCGTCCACATGGATAACCACCTCGACGCGGCTGCAATACCCCGCCAAATGCTCATCTATCGAGTTATCCAGCACCTCAAAAACGCAGTGGTGCAGCCCGCGCTCATCCGGGTCTCCGATATACATCCCCGGTCGTTTACGCACCGCTTCCAACCCCTCCAACTTGTCAATCTGCGCAGCACTGTACTCCTGCTGCACCGGCTTGTTCCCCTGCCCTACCATCGAGCCGGGTGATGTGTCGTCACTCATACGGAACCTATTATACGCGTGCGCGCGCGCGTAGGCAAGCAAAAAGCACGTCATCCACAATCACACCTGTCCCAAATAAATTAAAGGCTTCGTGGTGGGCGAGGACTTTGGTGCAGGAAAACACGGAGGTGATCAAGTACGAGGTACGAAGTACGAAGTACGAAGTGAAGGAGTTAGGCGCAACGGAGTTGCGCGGATGCGCTGAGAGAAAGCGAAGCAGAAAAGGCGCGTGGGGAATAAATCAAAGCACCCGTGAGGACGAAGCCCCCTTGGTACGCAGGGCATCTGAAAGCCGCATGGGGATTAGCATGGCGGCGTTTCTCGAAAATTTTCTTGGGACAGGTGTGATCCACAAGGGTCTGCGTCAGATTTGCTGGTATGACACAAGCCCCGAAAAAAATAAAGGAGGCGGCACTTCAGGCTTGCATTTTCTCGTAACACTCGTTACAAGTATTTTGACATGAATAAAATATATCAATGCAAGGGATGGAGTACCGCCGACACTAGTGTCCATGATTCTACGCTTTTTGTCAAGCTGGCATTTGATCACAGATGCAAATTTTTTTGTCCCGACTGTCATGCCATCCTCCGTCTGCATGCTAATCGCACCATAAGTGTGAGGGATTTACCCGCATCGGGCTATTCTGTATTCATCCAAGCCAGCGTGTTTCATGGGTGGTGTCATCGTTGCCACACATTCCACACTATTCGACCTTCCACGTTCCATCCGAGCATGATGTTTACATTGCGCTTCATGCGTGAGGTCTCCGCTCGTATGAGACGCGCACCGGCGCGACAGGTCGCGCACGATTACGGGATATCCCCCAGTTCTGCGCAGCGCATAGACCACTGGGTGCTTGCCCATGACATGCCCGAAGCGCGCATGGATGGACTAACGGGAATCCTCGTTGATGAAAAATACCTAGGCAAGAGACATGGTTTCGTGACGCTCGTGCTTAATGCCGCAACCGCTGAACCCATATTTATGGGAGCAGGGCGCAATGGCAAGTGCTTGAGAGACTTCTTCGCAACGCTTACGGCACGGCAAAGAGCAGACATACTTTATTTGGGTGTTGACCGTGCCAGTGCGTTCAGTAGCGCGGCTCGTCAATATCTCCCCAATGTGTCTATCTGCTACGATCCTTATCATCTTGTGAGCAACATGAACGATGTAGTCGATAAAGTGCGCAGAAGCGAGCAAGACAAAGATCGTTCAGATGCCTTCCAATGCGTAGTGGCGGGGGCACGGTATCTGTTGCTCAAGGCACCAAAAAACGTAGATGAGGCAGACAAAGCCCAACTCAATGAGCTGCTTGCACGTAATAAGAACATTAGTATCGCCTATATACTCAAGGAGCAATTTCGAGACATCTTCAGGCAAAAGGATGTCAATGCAGCCACATGGAGTTTTATCCAGTGGATGCGCCTAGCAGTGCGCTCCAAAGTGAAGAAGATTGTCGATTTTGCAACCAACATACGCGGTCAGTTCAACGAAATCATTAATTCGATACGTTACAAAATCAACTCCGCGCGCGTCGAGTCAATGAATGCTGAGATAAGGCGTATTCAAGCACGGAGTTGCGGCTTGTTTGACATAAACTATCTCTTTCTCAAACTGCGACAATCCTTTCTTCTATGCTATAATTTTTGCGACACATCCGCAGGACAATCGCGCACAAAAAGAAGGCAAAGAAGCACGCAGGGCAGGTGTAGAGTCTGTTGAGCTCCTGACAGATAGTCGGGGGGATAGGGAGAGTCAACTCCACGATTTCGCGCAAACAACTCAAGACACGCAGACTTGCTTCCGTTGAATATCTCCGATGCAAACTCTGTCTTTTCACCGGTCCTATATCCGAGAGACAGTTTTCGCTGTAGAGGGGATTCAGGGAACTACGTACCCACAATGAAGCCGCTTCGCTGCCTCTCTCCTTCTCCCCCTCCCCCCTCTTCCGGGCATCAGGGTGCACCCTGATGCCCGGAAGAGGGGGGAGGGACTATGTTTTCGGGGAGGAGAGGGAACGGGCAAAGAGCATTGAACAGCAAGGGAAAGGACTCACGGGACACGCAAAGCAGAGGGAGTCAACTTTTATATGGGAGCGAAAGGCATTAGGGAGACATGGGGGATGAAATACCAAGACTTCGCGCAGATAACCCAGTGCACGGGTTATCTGCTCCGTAGACCATCCCCACTTCAAACTTTGCCGCCTCACCAGTCCTTCTATGTAGCTATTGTGCCAGAGTGCCCTTCCCTCGCCCAGCAAATCTGACGCAGACCCATCCACAATCGAGCGGCGAATTTTCTGCTTGCATTCCGGGGAGGAGTTGTTAAGATTGGGGGTATGAAAAGTGCAGTGAACGCCCTTTTGAGGGTTATGTGTATAGGAATGGCACTGTTACCGCAAATGAAAGCCGACAGTAATTCAGATTACTGGGCACCGGAGAACATGGCTAAGCGACAATGTACGTCTGTGCACATCAGCTACGGACCTGACATCTTGGAGCATACAGCTGCCTACCAAGAAGTAGTTGTGGAGAAGTCTGCACCGGGTACCTACTTCGCCTGCAATAACTTCTCCAACGGCTACATCGGTATCCAAGAACTTGCCCAAAAGGATGAGCAGGGAAAACCTAGGCGCGTCGCCATTTTCTCGATTTGGGATGCCAAAGACACGGGCGATAATCCGCATGCCGCCCCGGAAGAAGAACGCGCTAAACTCATCGCCTACGGAAAGGACGTTCGTATAGAACGCTTCGGCGGCGAAGGCACAGGAGGTAAATCGATGCGTCCCTTCGACTGGAAGGAAGGCGAGGTGGTGCGAACCCTTGTGGTGGAACGCACCGATGGCGATGACTTCCGCCGCATCGCCGGTTACATTTTCAACCTGACCTCGAAAAAATGGGAGCTCATGAGCTGTTGGCGCGTGCAGGCTGTGCGGCACGGACTCGGTGGCGGCTGCGGCTTCGTGGAGGATTTTATGCGCAATGTCGACTCCAAGAGTCACGAACGCCGCGCCACTTTCGGACCCGCTTTCCGCTGGGCAAATTCTACATGGCACCAAGCCACACGCTTCACCTTTACCCGCGATGCAAATCCCAATAACAACATTAATTGTCGTATCAACCCGGTGCGTGGCTACTTCTCCCTTGCCACCGGCGGTAACATCTCGCCGGAAAAAGATTTCGCTCCTTACGAGCACAAAGAGCTGACACCGCTACCCAAAGTATCGCCACCCGGGAAGGATGTCATGGACATCGTGCTGGACCCGGATGCTGAAACGAAGTACGGTGTACCCGCAGCGGCCCCTCCCGCTAAGTAAGTTCCGACTTACCCGTGCTGTCGGCAGAGGCGCACGAGCCCGCCGTGACGTCTGCTCCATCGTCCTCCGCAAGTAGGAAAGTCTCGAATCCAAACGCGTGGGGAGTTGGTCTCGGTCGCAGGAGGAATGAGATTCACGCGGCGTGTGTGGCGATGAAATGCTGCAGTTCCTCCAAAGCTTGACGCTGCGTGGGGCACGACCTGCGGCGTTTGCCGAGCACCAAGCTACAGCGGTACGCCCCGGAAAATCGGTAGGAGGTGAGTCCTCGTTTACGCATCTCATCCATTTTCTTACTCAACACCGAGTAGAAGAAGAGAGGAAGCGGGTTTTCTCCCGCCATGTCATCCAGCGAAATGGACACCGGCGGAAGCTGCTGCTGAAGAGCATCCGCAATGCGGGGTAAACCGATTTCGCGCAGTGCTCCGCGCAGGCGTCCGAAAAAGTACTCTAGGGGCAGGGTGCGCAGCGGACAGTAGTGTTCCATGTAGAGCAAGATGCCCTGCGCCACCTCACGCTCACAAGGTATGTACACTCCCGCGTCTCGGGCTGCTTCGTGCAGGATGCGCTCCAACCACTCGCAATCGTAGTCGGTGGTGATGATCTCTCCCCTCTGAAGGTAGGGACGGTTGGTTCTTTGTTGCTTCATACGAGTTTAAGTTTGCGCTGTAAAGCATCATTGGCGTGCAGACTCTCCATCTGCCGAAGTAATTCGACAAATTCGTCCGCATTCTGATATTGGCGATACTTTGCGGCATAACGAACACACGCGACTGAGTCGAGCCCCCGCAATTTTTCGATTACCTTCGTTACAATGACACTCGTCGGTACCTCTCGCACGTGATCACGGTGTAGCTCAGCCACTATTTCATCGGTCGCACTATCCAATCGGTCCATCCCCACGGCACGTTTCTCACAGGCATCGATCATCCCCCGCAGTATCTTTTCGCGGTTGAGTGCTTCGTGCACATTGGTGCGTTTCACCACCCGTAGCTCCGTGCGCTCCAGTTGCTCGTACGTCGTGTAGCGATAACCACAGCGCAGGCACTCGCGCCGACGGCGTATACACGAACCATCCCGCGACATGCGAGAATCGATCACTTTGTCCTCCGCGTATCCGCATTGTATGCACCTCATGCCCTCCATCATACCACAATAGGTGGTAGCGTCAAGCCTATTTTCATACAATATATTCAAAATTGCCCCTTGTCACCTCCTTCCTCTGCGGGAAGCTAGGAACCGCACCTTTCCATGCTCCAAGAGCATTTATTGGATAGGCGTGTTTTTGCCCCCGCGTGTGACAGGGAATTTCCTTGACATGGAGGAGGACGGGGGTACAATGGATGCGAGCTGCGACGGAAACGCAGGCGAAATGAGAGTTATGAAAAAGGATCTACACCCAGATTATCATCCGGTCGTTTTTGTGGACATATCTACAGGACGGCGATACGTTACCCGTTCAACGGTCAAGTCCGCCAAGAAGGAGGAAATAGACGGCGTGGAGCATTATGTTATTTCTTGCGGCATTACATCTGACTCCCACCCCTTCTTCACGGGACGGAATCAGTTCGTTGATACGGAAGGGCGTATCGATAAGTTCCAGAAGCGATTTGGGACAGTACGACGTGCACGAAAGCCCAAGTCGTAAGACGGATCGCATAGTCTACACTTGCAGCGGTGCGTGTGCGAAGGGAACAAGAGGTACGAGATAGCGAGGCAGGGAGGAGTGCTGCGCAGTAGGGCAGTGCTGGGGCGTATACGGACGTATAGGAGCCCATGCCATGGGGTCTGTGCCTTGGGTTGTTGCCGTCGTGGACGGAGGGGCTAGTCGGCAGAGACAGCTCTCGGAAGGGAGGGCAGCGGGGCGGAGCGGAGGTCAGCGATACGGCGGATGACGCCTTCGATGATATTGGCAGGGCAGGAAGCTCCTGCGGTGATACCGATGCGCAGGGTACGGTTTAAGTCCGCTACTTTTGAAGGCAGGGGCGATTTTACCTCATGACCACGAGTCCAGTCGTAGGCGAGGGCAAATTCGAGGTTGGGGAGACAAGCGCGGTCGCGAATGAAGAAAGTCGGCAGACGCCTAGAGGAGATGCCGGCGAGGTGAGAGGTGTTCGAGCTATTGTAACCTCCTATGATGAGCACGAGGTCCGGGGAAGAATCTAGGAGGTCGAGCAAAGCCTGCTGTCTGTCTTGGGTGGCACCGCAGATGGTATCGAAGGCGTGAAAATGCGAGGCGTTGCCGTCTCTATGTACCACAGCATCGCGGAGTATTTGTTGGAAACGAGTTGTATCACCCTTGAGCATGGTGGTTTGGTTCGCCATGCCGATTTCATTGAGGTCGCGCTCGGGGTCAAAGTTGGGGGAGAAACGACCTGAAAAGTGGGAGAGGAAGGCAGCTGTATCACCGCCGTGCATAATGAAGTCGGCGAGGAAGTGCACATCTTCTTCACTGTAAACGATGAGAAAACGACCTTGGAAAGTATCACCGCGAGAGTGGGAAGCGGTGGCCATAGTTTCCTCATGGCGAGCTTTGCCGTGGATGATGCTTGTAATGCCTTGCCGTGCGTAAGAACGCACACGGTGCCAAACCTTGATGACATTACCACAGGTGCTGTCGATGAGGATAACCCCACGATCTTCCAGTAGCTTGCGCAGCTTGACGGAGACACCGAAAGCCGGGATAATCACGGCGTCGTTCGGACCGAGTCCCTCGTATCCCGTGCCGTCCATGTTCCAAGGGAGATGCAGGAGCCCCATGGCATCCAGACCGGCGTTCACTTCGGGGTTGTGGATAATTTCGCCGATGAGCCAAATGCGCTTATCTTTGAAGACATGGCACGCCGCGTAGGCTATTTCAATGGCACGTTGGACCCCGTCGCAAAAACCAAATGCAGCTGCCAGCTTAATTTCCAGACCGGGCAGAATCAAGCGATTCCCGTTTTGGCGGATAGTATCTACCAGCTCACTTTGATACTTCATCACCTCCGTGCGCACAAGCGGCAGGATGTGAGGCAAGCGAACGTTGACGGATTTTACCATGGCGAAACGGTAAAGGAAAGGCGCGGCATTCACCGCGCCCTCCGATATATGACAATCATGAAGAAATGCCCATCAAAAGAAAATGCAGATCAACGAGCAGCCTTGACTGAGACAGCCTCCTTACCAACGCGGTTGCGCAAGTAATTGAGCTTGGCTCGACGCACCTTGCCGCGCGAAGCCACCTCAATTTTCGCAATGCGTGGGGAATGGAGCGGGAACGAGCGTTCCACTCCTTCGCCGTAGGAAACTTTGCGTACGGTAAATGCCTCGTTGACACCGCCACCGCGTTTGCCAATCACGATACCTTGGAAAATTTGAACGCGCTCCTTGCCTCCCTCAATCACACGGCAATGCACCTTCACTGTGTCTCCCACGTTGAAGGAAGTCACTTCGCTCTTAAGCTGCTCCTGTCCGATCTTGTCAAGTATGTTCATAGCGAGTACTAAAGTACCGACCAAGGAAACGACCACCGATAGGGAGACGCCCCCTGCCAAAGGCGAGGCATTGTACGCTTATTTACCCCGTTTGGCAATGCAAAATTCACGAGATGACGGAATTTTTTTACTTGATGCCGACGAATCTCCTTCATTAAAATGCATAGTTTGGGGCAAAAGTCCTTCACTGAAATGCATAGTTTTGGGGCAAAAGTCCTTCATTAAAATGCATGGTTTGGGGCAAAAGTCCTTCATTAAAATGCATAGTTTGGGGCAAAAGTTCTTCATTAAAATGCATAGTTTGGGGCAAAAGTCCTTCATTAAAATGCATGGTTTGGGGCAAAAGTCCTTCATTAAAATGCATAGTTTGGTGTAAAAGTCCTTCATTAAAATGCATGGTTTGGGGCAAAAGTCCCTCACTAAAATGCATAGTCTGGGGTAAAAGTCCTTCACTAAAATACAAAATATTTGATGGAGATGAAATAAAAAAGGTTGACAATGAAGAAAGAATTGCATAGAATGAACGGGACAGACAAAAAAAGCAACAAGAAATGGACAGAGAAAAAATGAAAGACTTGCGGAAGTGGAAAGAGAGCAGACGACGAAAACCGCTCCTTTTGCTGGGGGCGCGGCAGGTGGGGAAAACTTGGATGATGAGAAACTTCGGGCGTGAAGAATACAAGGAAGTGGCGTACGTGCGTTTCGACCGCGAGAGTACCATCTGTGATACGTTCCTCAAAAGTAGTGACACACGAGAACTACTCGACGGCATACGTGCTTACACGGGATGTCGGCTGGTGCCCGGGAAAAGCCTCATTATTCTAGATGAAATACAGGACTGTCCGCCGGTGATAGCATCGCTGAAATTCTTCTGTGAAGAGACACCTGAGCAGCACATCATGGCAGCGGGCTCGCTGTTGGGACTGACTGCTGCAGGGGGAACGGGATTCCCGGTGGGGAAGGTGGATATGATGGAACTCTATCCGATGAATTTCAATGAATTTTTGCAAGCGATAGGGGAGGTAGGTTATGCGCGGGCACTGAGAGAGCACAAGTGGGAGGTGCTGAATCATCTGAGAGAGGCACTAGAGCGGCTGCTGCGCATATACTACTACGTAGGTGGCATGCCGGAGGCCGTGTCCATATTCGCCGAAACGCGAGACTACACGACCGTACGCCGCTATCACAAGACCTTGCTGAGCAGCTACAGTAGTGATTTTGCCAAGCACACCGTAGAGCGAGAGGCACGAGACATTGCACGCGTGTGGGAAATGATACCTGCGCAGCTGGCGCGGGAGAATCGGCAATTTATGCCGTCCAAGATGCCGACCGATGGCATGCCCTTGGGGCGCACGCGCATGCCTCTACGCTGGTTGCACGATGCAGGGCTAATTCACAACGTACCCCGCGTGCGCGTTCCGGAGTTGCCGTTGAGTGGCTACACAGATAACGCGTTCAAGGTATTCAGCACAGATGTGGGATTGCTGGCGGCGCAGAGCGGGCTGTCCAAAACGGTACTACTGGAGAAAAACTCGGTGTTTGCGCAGTACAAGGGGGCATTTACGGAGCAATACGTGATGCAAGAGCTGCTGTGCTCCGGATTCTCGGAACTCTTTTACTGGAAGGCAGCCCAAGCTCAGGCAGAGATAGACTTCATGGTGGCGGCAGACGGACGAGTGGTGCCCGTGGAAGTAAAAGCTGAGCACAACCTGCAAGCGAAGAGCCTGAAGAGTTACTGCAAGCGGTATGTGCCAGAGGTGGCTGTACGATGCTCCATGGTACCCTACCGCAAAACACGCCTTTCTGCAGACGCGACCACAGGAACCACCCTGCTGGATGTCCCTCTGTGGGGAATCGGTGAGCTGCACAGCATTCTCGTACAAGAGTAACAAACGACCGGAATTTGTCCCCGGGGGAATAACGCACTCAGAGCAACGCGAAGGTTTGGTCACAGGGAAACGCGGGGGTGATTAGGCACGAAATACAAGGAGGCAGGGTCGGGTGGAGAAAAAAGAAGTTGCACAGCGGGGCGGGGCGTGGTAAAAAAGAGCTGCGATGGAAAAAACGCTTTTTGAGAAGATAGCGGACAAGGAAATACCGGCACAAATGGTGTATGAGGATGAGAGCTGCGTGGCATTCCGAGATATAACACCGGTGGCACCGGTACATATTTTGCTCGTGCCACGCAAGCCGCTGCCGAGGTTGGACGCAGCGCAACCGGAGGATGCGGAGCTGCTGGCGCACCTCATGTTCAAGGTGGGAGAAATAGCACGGGCGGAGGGATTGGCAGAGGGGGGCTACCGCACCGTCATCAACACCGGAGCGGATGGGGGGCAGACTGTGGCACATTTGCATATCCACATTATCGGGGGACGCGCCATGGAGTGGCCACCGGGCTAAACTCGTTTGCACTGTTCAAGAATGGGGAGAGAATGGAAGAGTGAGTGGGTGGACACGTGCACGCTGGAGCTCGTACTTCCGGCGGCGCGGCTGCGCTTGGTCTTTTTGGAAGATGGGCTCGTGCGATGTCGGTACGTGACGGGGGTGGTGTTCGAAAATATACCAAGCTACGGGGTGAGTCCCGACTACAGACCAAGCAGAGTACAGATTGAGGAAAGCGAGGAAGAGCAGGCACTCGTCCTGCGCACGGCTCGTCTCGTGCTACGCGTGCGCAAAGAGGACGGGGGACTGGAGTTTTTTGACGCGCAGAGCGGACGCCTGTTGTGCGCCGATGCAGAAGGCATGGGACATCGGACACAGGAGCGCACGGGAGATGAGCTCGTGTGGATGCTCAAGCAGATGCCGCCCGAGGCACATTTTTTTGGATTGGGCGATAAGCCATGCGCCTTGAACATGCGGGGGATGCGCTTTGAAATGTGGGGGGCAGACCACTACAAGTTCACCCCCGATAGCGACCCCCTCTACAAAAATATCCCCTTTTTCCTTTGCCTCAATCAGGGCACACAGTACGGCATCTTCTTCGACAACACGATGCGTTCTTACTTCGACTTCGGCAAAGAGCGCAAGGATCGCTTGTTATTTGGGGCAGACGGAGGGGTCATGGACTACTATTTTATCTGTGGAGAAGATGCGTTGGACACGGTGCGGTTGTACACGCGACTCACCGGGTTGCCGCCCCTGCCCCCCCTGTGGACGCTCGGGTACCACCAGAGCAAGTGGAGCTATTATCCGGAAAAGGAAGTGATGGACTTGGCGCAAGAGATGCGGGCGCGACGCATTCCCTGTGATGCTATCCACTTGGACATCCATCACATGAAAGAGTACCAGTCGTTCACGTGGGATCGCACGCGGTTCCCCAACCCGCCTGCTATGGTGCGCAAACTCGGGGAACAGGGGTTCAAGGTGGTTACCATAGTGGACCCGGGTATCAAAATCAATCCCGATAATTACGTGTGGCGCAGCGGGTTCGAAAAGAACGTATTTTGTCGGCGACACGATGGGGCGTTATTGGAAGCGGAGGTCTGGCCCGGGTTGTGTACTTTCCCGGACTTTACCAGCCCGAGCACACGTAGCTGGTGGGCGGACCTCTTCCACCGCGAGGTAGGGGAATACGGGGTACGCGGGATATGGACGGACATGAATGAGCCCGTCATCTTTCCGGATAAGACATTTCCGGACGATACGAGGCACGCGTACGATGGCTTCGCGTGTTCGCACCTCAAGGCGCACAACGTATACGGACAATGCATGGCGCACGCCACATGGCTCGGGATGGAGAAGAGTGCGCCGACTCGCCGCCCCTTTGTTTTATCCCGCTCCGGGTTTGCGGGGATGCAGAGATGGGCAGCTACGTGGACGGGAGATAACTTTTCCGACTGGGAAAACCTCAAGATGGCAAATCTCATGGTGCAACGCCTCTCTACCGGCGGGGTCTCATTCTGTGGAGCCGATACAGGAGGTTTTTTGGGGCGACCCACACCGGAGCTTTTCTGCCGGTGGATGCAAATGGCGGCGTTTCATCCCTTTTTCCGAAACCACAACAACGGGGAATTCGGCGGGCAGGAGCCTTGGTGCTTCGGGGAAAAGACGGAAGCCATTGTGCGGAGAGCTATTGAAGAACGATACCGACTGCTGCCCTATCTCTACACGTGTTTCTACAGTTATGCGGCGGAGGGGACGCCGATCGTGCGCTCCCTCGCACTCATGTTCCCCGACAACACGGACACATACTGGCGCAGCAGTGAGTTTTTCTTGGGGGAGGACTTGTATGTGGTACCCGTGCATCATCCGGGCAATACCGAACGCAGTCTCTACCTACCGCCGGGAGCTTGGTTTTCTCTGTGGGATGATACACCCGCACCGACTGCCGATGCCGAAGCCATTGTGTCCACGCCCCCGGAGCATATCCCCGTTTTTGTGCGCGGCGGCAAACTCATACCGCGTTGGTCTGTGCAGCAGTTTGTGGGAGAGGAGGACTGCCCGCCTTGCTCGCTGGAGTTGTGGTGGGCACCCGGAACAAACTCGCAGAGCATCCTTTACGAAGATGCGGGAGATGGTCCGGCTTACCGCCGAGGGGCATTTTTGTTGCATACCTTCTGCGTTTCCACGCGAGAGCGGAGTCTCTCCTTATCGCAGAGACGGACCGGACAGTACCGCCCGACGCGAAAATACTTCACCCTTGTCGTGCATGCTCTTCCACCCAATGCTCATCCACAGATGGTTGCAGACGGAGCTGTCTTGCCCACGGAGACGGACGGCGGGCTGCTCCGCGTTGCTCTCCCGGCTGAGTTCCGCGAACTTTCCCTGACGCTTTAGTCCATGAAACGCGACACGGTAGAAAAAATTGTGGCACGCATGGACAGCATGAGCCCGGCGGAGGTGCGCCGACTTTTCCTGCGCCTTACTGCCGAGAAGGGATTGTTGCAGGATGTATTCGATGCCTTGCGTGATGGGCTCATTCTCTTTGCGGCGGACGGTTCCGCGCGATTCGCCAACAAGGCTGCCTGTACCATCTACAATCGCCCCGCCCGAGACCTGTTGCGGGAGCCCTTCGAACGTCTGGTTAGCGGCACGTGCAGCTGGGAGGAGCTCACCGCAGGGAAGGTTGCCATCGTGCGGGATGTGCACGTCAATTACCCCTCGCGGCGGCATTACAACTTTTACGTCACGCCCCTCGCGGGGGAGCAGGAGTACCTCCTCTTGGTGCGCGATGACACGGAAGCGCAGGAGCGGCGGGAAGAAAATGCCGAAGCGGAGCAGTTTAACTTACTCACATTTCTCAGTGCCGCTGTGGCGCATGAGATCGGGAATCCGCTCAACTCGCTGGGGTTGACATTGCAGCTCATGCGCCGCAAGTTGGACAAGACAGATGCAAAATCTCGGGACACGATGCAAGGGTTGGTGGATGACGCGCTGGCGGAGGCGCGACGACTCGACACGTTGCTGCACCGTTTTTTGGAGTCGATGCGCCCTACCACCCCGGTGCGTGCGAAAGTGCAGGTGAACGATGTTCTACGCCGGGTCTTGCATAGTCTTGCCCCGGAGGTCGCGGAGAGGGCGGCTTCCGTCCAGACGACCCTCGCCGAGGATTTGCCGGAGATTATAGCCGATGCAGAGCAGCTGTTCCGCGCGTTTTACAATCTCATCCGCAATGCGCTGCAATCTCTTCCCGGTTCACAGGGTGGGGTATCTATCAGCTCTTCTTTCAATGATTCAGACATCGGGGTAACTATCGGAGACAATGGATCGGGGATATCTCACGAGGTGATGGGGAGCATGTACGAGCCCTTTCGCTCAACCAAAACGAAGGGGCACGGACTCGGACTCCTCATCGTCCGTCACATCGTGCGGGAGCATGGGGGAACACTCAGTCTCACCTCGCGAGAGGGCTTCGGTACGACTGTCACGCTCACCTTACCGCGTGCCGACCGCATCGTCCGCCTTCTACCGGCAGCAGACAGCGGAACGACTCCGTAGAAATCGCTGCGTTGATCAATTGGATGGGGCAGGGGTGGCGACCAAGCGGAGTCTCAGGGTAGCATGGTTCCCGCGCTGGGAGCTGACGCCGTAGATATGGTCTACCCCCAATGATGTACCGGTCCCGGCGCAACCGGCAACTTTGTCGAACAGCTTTGTATTGAGAGAGAAAACCGCGCCGCACAGAGGAAACTTGGTGGCGGAGGGTTCGTGAAGGCGACGCGCCGTGTCGGCATCCGATGCGAAAACGATCGATGAGTTGTCGCGGATGATTTGCGGCGTAAGACCACGCAAGAGTTCCGGGGGCAGTAGAAGGGTGTGAGAAGTGGCACCGTCGGGCAGGGTTGCCGCCTGAAAGGGTAGGAACGAGAGAATCGGGGAACCGATTAGGGGACTCACACTCGTGCAGAATTGATTCCAGCCTTCGTCCAGCCCGCTTTGATTGCGCACCGCAATTTGTACTCCGCCTTTTGCCGCAAATTGCTGCGGCTGTCCACCCTGTGCTTCCGACGCATTTTCAGTAACGACCAAGGTGAAGGGACCGGACAGCTCGGCAAAAATCTTGTCCAAACCCGCCGCAGCACCCTCGATCATTGTGCGACCTTGTTGCATGAACGTCAGGGTACCCGCCATGTCATCCTTCTCCGCCTCATTGAGCATCAGGGAGTACCCGGTCACGATGTCAATGACAGCACCGGTCAACTTTTGCAAGTTGAGCAGAGGGAAGGGAGCGGGGAAGGGAGTGGACTCCGCATAGAACAGATTGCCGGGTTCTGCCGCCAAGTCGAGGTGCTTGAGTTCGCCCGGCACACAGGCAGAGGCGGTAGTAGCGTCACCCGCAAGCTCTACCAACACATCATTGCCCTCCCCCCAGACCTGCAGAGTGCAGTCGCTAGTCAGCTGAGTCCCGTGGGCAGACAGTTGCCTGCGTACCTCGTCCGACCCATCGGCAGCCACTGTGAATTGCTTCGCTTCTTGGGGGAAACGCTGAGACATTTCATGAAAAACAGAGCGGAGCAAATCGAGCAAAGCCAAGTTATTCTGCGACATCTCCTCCGAGTGCATGTAGTTCAGCATATCTTTCGGGATGCGGGCAGTCGCGATCACCGAATCGACGTGGGCATCCATTCCATCCAGTAGAGGGGATGTTGCCAAACTGTCTTCCAAGGAGCTCGGTGTGTGAATTTGCTCTGGATTTTCGCAGATAACAAACTTCATGGCACCCTCATCCTGTCTGGTAAGCAGGTAAACGAAACGGTTATCCAAGGCTTTGTGGAGGCGAGCCGCATCAAACTGCACATGAGTTTCATTTTTTAGTCCTTGGAGCAGAGTCACCGCAAGGTCGACCATGCTGAGTTTGATCCCGGTAAACCCTTGCTCCGAAACCTTTTGACTGCCCTCCGGAAGTTTTTGAAACATGCGGGAAGAGGTTGCGTTCGCCCAGTCAGCAAATTCTTTTTCCTTTCCGGGTCTCGCCGTAAGAACTGCGTAGACCCCCGGCACGCTTCCCTTTTCTAACTTCTGATAAAGGACTTCCAGTTTCTCCTGAATGAACTGCGCAATTTGTCCCTCCGCCACGCGTTGTTTCTCGGTTTTATCTTCCTGCGTGCCTCCCTCATCCGAGTTTAAACCGGCTACCTGTGCTATGGATGAAAGGGTCACAAAGGCACCCAACATATCCTTGGACGCCTGCGTACTGCCCTTTTCTGCGCATATAGCCGCACTGCCTATGCAGTCAACGTTCTCATCGCAGCCTTCCGGTACCTTGACTGCCAGCACTCCTTCCGCATCCGACGGCAAGCAGGAAAGAGCCGGAATCGCTTTGGCACGTGCCTCTGCATTGCGCTGGACTGCAACCGACGGCTCCGCCAACTTCGCAAATATCTCCGACGGCTGCTCCCCATACACCGACTGCCCCACTCCGACCAACGCTAGGACCATCGCCCCCACGAAATGTTGTATTTTCATCATGACTCCCTTTTACCATATTGCCCGCGCAGTGTAAAGAGAAATGAGAGAGATACGCATGTTTCGAGAAAATTTACGTTGCGATGACGCAGGAAAACGAGCTCGGATTTACGACCGGAGAGCACACTTGTCCCAAGAAAATTTTTGAAAATCGCTGCAATGCCGCCCCCCATGCGCAACCCCGTTGCGCCTATCTCCTTCACTTCGTACCTAATCACCTCCCCGTTTCCCTGCCACAACGTCATCGCACACCACTGAGCGTCTCATTTCCTTGGGACGGGTGTGTTTTTTTCACATCTGTCCCAAAAATTAAATGCCTAGTCGAGGGCAAAAAAAAGAGTTGGCAATTGATTTCGAATCAACTGTCAAACTTTTCTTGTTACCTCAGCAAAATTTTTTGAAATAAATGGGCAGTCGAAAAACGTGGGGAAGGGATAAGTGCCTTGTAGAAAGAGAAGAAGCCGGGAAAGGAAACTTCCCGCTCAACTCCCCCACTGTCAGTTGACACACATCCCCACCGCTGCAGCAGAAGGCATCATGATGACAATAGGACGTTTCGTAGTCCTTCAGTATTTGTTGACGGAGAGGGACTTCCTTCCCGGACAGTTTGACAGTTGATTCGAAATCAATTACCATCGCGTCGGGTGGCGTTTAACCCCATCCCATTTTATACCATGAAAACAAAATTTATTGCTCTGACAGCGATGTTGTGTGCGCCGCTCGTGATGGCGCAGAGTCCGGGGTTTCATCGACCGGGTCACGGTCCCCAAGGAATGCATCAGGGTCGTCCCGGACCGGGTGCCATGCACCGCCCCATGCCGGGTCGTCCCGGTCCGGGTGCCATGCACCGCCCCATGC
>CAYRJI010000018.1:0-26827 GCA_964424645.1 uncultured Akkermansia sp.
TGTGAGGGTAGCACCCGAGGGTGTCAAGGTGGCACCAACGCCGAGTCAGGGGGGTGCCTTTGTACCTGACATGGAGGGTCGGTGACATTAATCCCGGTGGTACCGTCCCACCGTTGATATGATCGTGACAGTTATCATCCGGTAAACGAATGGCGGGGGAGGAGTTGCGGGCGTACCCTGTGACTCCTCCCCTCGTCGCGTCCGAAAATGACGGTCGAAGAACCCTCATGCACCTGCGGCGCGAGGTCTTTTCGTACCCTCGTTGCTCTTTCCACCCAAATCCTAGGGGCGAATCCGTGTTATTACCGAATTCCGGCGTAGTAACATCGTGCCTGAGTCTATTTCCACGGGCAAAATATCGCCGAGAGAAAGGGGTAATAAAATTACATATATGATTTGCGACCAAGACATTACCTCCTATAGACATCCATGTATCGGACGGCACAGAGGCAGATAATATGGGAGCCTATGGAGTGTTTCCGGATATTCGTTACTAGGGACATCGAAGAATGCGGATTAGGCGCAACAAGGTTGCGCGGGGGGATGTGGGGGAAGCGAAGCGGAAACGATGCGTGGAAACCAAATCTACGCGCCCGTGAAGTTGAAGCCCCCTCCGTGCGCGGAGCGTTTGTAACCCGCATGGGGATTAGCATGGCGGTGTTTCTCGAAAATTTTATTGGGATGGGTGTGGCGGCAAATAAATGCCCGAAAATGAAATTTGCTCGCCAAGTAGGATGGCCTGTGGTAGAGTATGCGGCGGGAATACATCCCCTTTCGAGCTATGGCAATTAAATTATTTATACCGGGACCGACCGTTGTGTCGGATGTGATATTACAGGAGCTGAGTGGTCCGATGATCAGTCACCGCTCCAAGGCGGCATCCGCGTTGCAGAAGCACATATCGGACTACATGCAGAAAGTACTGTTCACGGAGAATCGCATCTTGTTATCGACCTCGTCGGGCTCGGGGCTGATGGAGGGCGCGATTCGCTCCTGCACGGCGAAGCGAGCAGCGGTCTTTTCGATAGGCGCATTCGGAGACAAGTGGTTCAAGATGGCGAAAACGAACGGGGTACCGGCAGATAAGTTCAGCAGCACCATGGGAGAACCGACGACCCCGGAAATGGTAGACCAAGCTCTCGCGACGGGTAAGTATGACCTCATCACCGTTACTCACAACGAAACCTCCTCGGGCATCCAGAATCCGGTGGAAGAAATCGCCGAAGTCATGAAAAAGTACCCGGATGTGGTATGGTGTGTGGATGCCGTGTCGTCGGCAGTGGGTTCAAAGATTGAGACCGATAAGCTGGGCATCGATGTGCTCATCACATCGACGCAGAAGGCACTGGCTCTGCCGCCCGGGTTGTCGATATGCTCGGTGAGTCGTAAGGCATACGATCGTACCGAAAAAGTGGAACATCGCGGTCTCTACTTTGACCTCCGCAACCTTTGGGACTTCATCGACAAGAAAAACTACCAATACACGTCCACCCCGTGCCTCTCTCTCATGTACGCGCTGGACAAGCAGCTCGTGCACATTGTGGACGAAGAGGGGATTGAGGCGCGCTTTGCCCGTCACGAAGAAATGGCTCGTTTCACCCGCGCATGGGCGGATGAGTATTTCCGCGTCTACCCGAATCGGAAGTACCTCTCCAAGACCCTTACGGTCATCGACGCCCACCCCAAGGGGAAGGATGAGCTCATCTCTGTGGGCGAGCTGAACAAAGCCTTAGCTGAGCGTGAGATGCAGATAGGTAATGGGTACGGTGACCTCAAGGACAAGACCTTCCGCATTGCGCACATGGGCGAGCTCACCCTAGACGACATGAAGGAAGTGACGAGTGCGATCGTGGAAATTCTTCATCTCGGCTGATTCTAACTACCAACGCGGAGGTCACTTGCCGCCGGGCGGTGCCTCCGCGCTTTCCCTACCATGCAAGCGCATTTTGTTCTCCCGTATCAAGTGATGTACTACGACACCGACTGCGGGGGTGTCGTCCACAACCTCGCCTACCTGCGCTGGGTGGAAGAATGTCGGACGAAAATGGCGGACGCGCTCGGCATCAACTGGTCGCAGCTCGCCAAGGAGCAAAACAAGCATACCGTGCTGGTGAGCCACGAAGTCCATTACCATGCACCGTCTTTCCTCGCGGACAAAATACGCGTACTCGGTCGCGTGGAATGCGTGGAAAAAGCATCGATTTATTTTGCCTTCGAAATACGCCGTGAAGAGGATGACCGGCTGTGCGTGTCCGTGCGCCAACGCCTCGCCCTCGTGCAAGCCCCCCAAGGGCGTCCGTGCCGCATCCCCAAAGAATGGCAGGCACTCAATGCCCTTCCACAACCTTGAATGCGGCAAAGCACACTTGTCCCCATAAACTTTCCGATAATCGCCGCCGTACCGGTTCCTATGCAGCTTTCAGACGCTTTGCACACTAGGGGGGCATCATCCTCACCGCTACACGGGTTTATCCCCCACCCACGTATCGTTTTGGCTTTGCTGTCTCCACCTCCCGCTGCGCAACCTTGTTGCGCCTAACTCCTTCACTTCGTACTTGCCCACCCTCCCGTTTCCCTGCGGCAAAGTTATCGCCTACCGCCAAGCCTCTAATTTATTTGGGACAGGTGTGGACACTTTTGGGTTCGCGGCTTGACAAATTCGGTGTAGGGTGTACAATGCGGGCTGTACTAAACGCGAAACCACAATACGACAAAACTTATGTTTAAGAAACTACTCACACTGATTGCATTAGGAGCGGCAACGCTGGGATTTGGGCAAGAAAAAGCATCGGAGCCACCCTCCACGGGGAAGGTGTTGGTGGCGTATTTCTCGGCAACGGGGACGACCGCTGCGGTGGCGCAGAAGGTGGCGACGGTTACGGGGGGAGAGCTGTACGCTATCACTCCGAAAGTGCCGTACAGTGAGGCGGATTTGGATTGGCGCGACCACAACTCCCGGTGTTACGTGGAAATGCACGATCCGGCGGCGCGTCCGGAGTTGAGCGGAACGGTGCCGGATTTGACCGGGTACAGCACCGTCTACATTGGCTTCCCCATCTGGTGGGATACCTACCCGAGCATTATCGCGACATTCATTGAGGCGGCGAACCTGAAGGGGAAAGTGCTCATCCCCTTTGCTACCTCCGGTGGAAGCAGCATCTTGTCCAGCGTTGCCAACCTTCGGAAAGCGTACTCCCAGTTGAGTTGGAAAGACGGACATTTGCTCAACGGGGTAACGGAAGCGAAGCTGCGGGACATCCTGAAGTAAGGAACGTGTAGGGATGCCATGCCTAAAGATGAGAGTATCAGAAAGATATTAGTGATTGGCTCCGGTCCGATCGTCATCGGTCAGGGCTGTGAGTTTGATTATTCGGGGACGCAGGCTTGCAAAGCCTTGAAGGAGGAGGGCTATGAGGTGGTGTTGGTGAATTCGAATCCGGCAACGATTATGACGGACCCGGAGATCGCCGACAGAACTTACATTGAGCCGATCACCGCCGACTTTGTCCGAAAAATCATCGAGCGTGAGAAGCCGGACGCGTTGCTGCCGACCTTAGGGGGGCAGACCGCGCTGAATTGCGCCATGGAGCTGCACCGGAGCGGGGTGTTGGAGCGGTGTGGAGTCCGCATGATCGGCGCGAGTGCCGAAGCCATTGACAAGGGGGAAGACCGCCAGAGGTTTAAGGAAGCCATGGTGAAGATCGGTCTGGATGTACCCGCCAGTGGCACGGCGCGTTCCATGACAGAGGCTTGGGATGTGGCGCGGGACGTCGTCGGGCGTTTCCCCATGGTGATACGCCCCGCTTTCACACTCGGCGGCACGGGGGGCGGTATCGCGTATAACCGCACTGAGTTTGAAGAAATTGTGGGGAGGGGGTTGGATTTATCGCCCGTGGGGGAGGTACTCATCGAAGAATCGCTGCTGGGATGGAAGGAGTTTGAGATGGAGGTGATGCGCGACCGCATGGATAATTGCGTGGTGGTGTGTTCGATTGAGAATATGGACCCCATGGGGGTGCATACGGGCGATTCTATCACGGTTGCCCCGGTTCAGACCCTCTCGGACCGGGAATACCAGTTGATGCGGGACGCGGCGTTCGCGGTGATTCGCGAGATCGGCGTGGAGACCGGCGGGAGTAACATTCAATTCGCGGTCGACCCCGCGTCAGGGCGGATGGTGATCATCGAAATGAACCCGAGGGTAAGTCGCTCCTCCGCGCTGGCGAGTAAGGCAACGGGCTTCCCTATTGCCAAGATGGCAGCGAAACTGGCGGTGGGGTATAGTCTGGATGAACTGAAAAACGATATAACGCGCGAAACTCCGGCGTGTTTCGAACCGAGCATCGACTACGTGGTGGTGAAGGTGCCGAGGTTCACGTTTGAAAAATTCCGGAAGGCGGATGAGCGACTGACGACCTCCATGAAGAGCGTGGGCGAGGTGATGAGCATCGGGCGCAGCTTCAAAGAAGCCATGCAAAAAGCTCTCAGATCGCTGGAAACGGGGCGTTGGGGGTTCGGCTTCGACGAAAAATGTCCGTCCGAGGTGGGGCGGGATACCGTGGCGGCAAAGCTGGCTGTTCCGCACGCCGAAAGAGTCTTCTGGCTGCAAACAGCGTTTACACAAGGTTTCAGCGTGGACGAGGTGCACGATTTAACGGGGATCGATGTGTGGTTTTTGGACCAACTGCAAGAGCTTGCCGAAGCCGGGATGAAGCTCGGCGAGTTGAGCTTGAGGGAAGCGAAGCGGCTGGGCTTTTCAGACCGGCAGATCGCCATGGCTCGGGGTTGCAGCGAGGACGATGTGCGCGCCGAGAGAAAAGCGCGGAGCATCCTGCCCACCTACCGCTTGGTCGATACGTGCGCGGCTGAGTTTGAAGCCTTTACTCCTTATTACTATTCGACGTACGGAGACGAGAATGAAGCCCGCGATTATACCCCCTCGTCGGGTGCCGCAGGTGGCGGCAGACGGAAAAAGGTGGTGATCTTGGGCGGCGGTCCGAACCGTATCGGTCAGGGGATTGAGTTCGACTACTGCTGCGTGCATGCCGCCTTTGCCCTGAAGGAGCTGGGCTATGAGAGCATCATGGTGAATTCCAACCCGGAAACGGTATCCACGGACTACGATACGTCCGACAAACTTTATTTTGAGCCCCTGACGCTGGAGGATGTCCTCAATATCTGCGACCAGGAGCAACCGGACGGGGTGATCGTGCAGTTCGGTGGGCAGACGCCCCTTAATCTGGCAGCGGCGTTGCAGGAGCGAGGGGTGCCCATCATCGGAACGAGTCCGAGGAGTATCGAACTGGCGGAGGATCGCAAGTATTTCTCGGCTCTGCTGGATGAAATTGGGCTGAAGCAGGCTGAAGCCGGTACCGCGACGAATGAGGAGGACGCCGTAGCAGTGGCGCATCGCATCGGGTTCCCGGTGCTGGTCAGACCCTCGTTCGTGCTGGGGGGGCGTGCCATGATGATTGTCTACGATGAAGCGGAACTGCGGCGTTACATGCGCGAAGCCGTGGATGCCTCCCCTGAACGTCCGGTGTTGGTGGACAGATTTTTGCAGCACGCCATGGAGATCGATGTGGACGTGATTGCCGACGGAGAGCGGAGTGTGGTGGGGGCAATCATGCAGCATGTGGAACCGGCAGGTATTCATTCCGGGGATTCAGCGTGCATGATCCCGCCCGACAGGGTCTCTGCCGCCATGCACCGCGAAATGAGGCGAGCGGCAAAGGAGTTGGCGGCTCGCCTGCATGTGAAGGGGCTCATGAATTGTCAGTTCGCCATCAAGGACGAGGAGTTGTACGTGATTGAAGTCAATCCGCGCGCCTCTCGTACCATCCCCTTTGTGTCGAAATCGATAGGGGTGCCGTTGGCGAAATTGGCGGCGAAGGTCATGTGTGGGTTGTCCTTGGAAGAGCTCGGCTTTACGGACGAGGTGGTGCCGTCGTACTTTACCGTGAAGGAGGCGGTCTTCCCGTGGAATCGCTTCCCCGGTATCGATGTGGTACTTGGTCCGGAAATGCATTCGACGGGCGAGGTGATGGGCATCGACCGCGACCCGGAGGTGGCGTACATGAAGAGTCAAGTGGCGGCCTTCAACGCCTTGCCGAAGGAGGGGCTCGTGTTCGTGTCAGTGAATGACCGAGATAAGGAAGATGTCGTCCCGATAGCCCGGGATATCGCTGCCGCGGGCTTTGATATTTGTGCCACGAAAGGCACGATGGAATTTTTGCAACAGCACGGCGTACAGTGCTCACGCGCGTACAAGGTGCTGGAGGGCTACAGACCGAATATCGTCGACCGCATCAAAAACGGCGAAGTGGTGTTCGTGGTGAATACTCCCGGAAGTCATGATGCCCGGGAGGATGAAGTGGCAATCCGGGCGGCGGCAGTAAATAACAATGTCTCGTATTGCACCGATCTTTCTTCGGCTAAAGCCTGTGCTGCGGCAATTTTGCACACGCTGAATAAGGAACCGGGAGTTTGTTCTTTGCAGGAATTCCACGCTGAATAGAGTACTCAGTTACTACAACGCGTATGAACTCTGAATGGCTGGAGCAGGTGGTGGTGCTGTGGCAGAAGCTGCTACACGGCGGCTGGGTTGCCTGTGTGGCGTACCTAGTGGTGGCGTGGATCGTCACCCGTGTCGTCAAGGGCGTGTTTATGCGGTACATGCGGGCTCGGAGGTACACGCACCCGGCTGTTCGTTTTTTGGCGAAGTTGACCACGACGGTTATCTGGGTGCTCGCGCTGGTGCAGGCTCTGCGTGCCGTGGGCGTGGATTTGGTGAGTATCATGGGGGCGGCAGGGGTTGCCGGTATTGCGGTGGGCTTTGCCTCGCAGACCGCTCTCAGTAACTTGATCAGCGGCTTCTTCCTGATTTCCGAAAGTAGTTTCAAGATAGGGGATTATGTGCGGGTGTCCGACCTAGAAGGTACCATCGAAAGCATTAACCTGCTCTCCATTTCAATCCGTCAGGTGGATCATTCGTTGATTCGGATTCCCTGTGAAACCTTGATTAAGAACCCGGTAGTCAATATCACAAATGATCAGGTGAGACGTTGTGAACTAGACGTCGGTGTAGATTACGGTACCGACCTCGTGCAGCTGCGTGAAGTCGTGCTCAAAGTGGTGCAAGGTCTGCCGGAGATGCTCGAGGATGAAAAGCATAAAACGGCTGTGCTCTTTTCGCGTTTCGGGGAATCTTCTCTCGACCTGCATATCGGTGCTTGGTGCCATACGCAGGATTACCACTCAGCCAGATATGCTTTCGCGACAGCCCTACTCCGCGCTTTCGCCGACGCCGGTATCAACATCCCCTTCCCCGTCCGCGATGTGAGGGTAAAACCACAGGACGTCCCCCCGACCTCACCCCCTCCCAACGAGGAAGGAACAGCGTAACCCGCCCGCACCGTTCCCGCTTTGCGTCCACCCCACCTTGCGCGACGAAGTTGCGCGGAATTTCCGATTTGTACCTCGTACTTAGCGTCTGCCCCGCCCTGCCCCTCGTTCGCATCTCCCCTCCTTCCCTCCTTCTTCCCATCAGGGTTTCAATCTTGCCATAGCCGCGACGATGCGGTCGTTCACGCTGTGGTGAAGCATACCTGCCGCCATGCGGCAAGCGTTGAGAATAGCGGTTGCGTTTGCCGAGCCATGGGCAATGACGGACACTCCGTTCACTCCCATCAGGGGACAGCCCCCGATCGTGTCGGCACTCATGCTGACTGCGATGCGCCGGAAGACCGGGCGCATTGCCAATGCCCCGAGCATAGCCATGGGACTCCGCCTGATGCCATCCCGAAGCCAATGAGAAAACGCCTTAGCCGTTGCCTCCACACTCTTGAGCAGGATATTGCCGGTAAAGCCATCCGTGAGGGCAACATCCAGCTCTGTCTCAAAGAGATCATGCCCCTCGCAATTCCCGATCAAGTGAAAGGGCAGTACGCCGCTCGCTTCATATTCCCGGAGCAAACGCAGTGCCTCTCGGGAAAACTCACTGCCCTTGCAATCCTCCGTCCCGTTGCTCATCACCGCCACATTGGGGTTGGAACGGTTGTAGATGTAGCGCGCCATCATCGCTGTCATCACGGCGTACCCCACCAAATGCCTCGGTTTCGCATCCGGGTTCGCCCCCGTATCACTGACCAACACATATCCGTGAACACTCGGCAAGGGTGACACAATTCCTGCTCGTTCAATCCCTTCCAACAACCGAAGTTTGATTGTGCTGGCGGCTACCGCTGCACCTGTATTTCCGGCTGACACCACAGCATGGCAAGTGCCGTTCTTCACAAGGTCAACGGCGAGACTCATGGACGAATTCTTTTTCTGCCGCACCGCCATAAGCCCACTCTCTTCCATGCCTACCACCTCCGGCGCATGTACAATTTCCAGCTTCTTGTTGCCGCCCATACCCGCCGCATCACATGCCTTGCGCAACCTCTCCTCATCCCCAACCAAGTAGAGTCGCTCCAGCTCTGCTATCTGTTTCAACACGAAACCCGCCCCATCGATGTTAATCTGCGGGGCACGGTCACCCCCCATGGCATCCAAAGCGAGTTTCATCTCTCCGAAGGGCTTACGTTTCGTCCTTACGCACTCTAACACGTCTGCACGTCTTGTCAATCAAAAAATAGGTTCCTCATGAGCGAAATTTAAGTTGCGCCACACCTGTCCCAAGAAAATTTTCGAGAGACGCCGCCATGCTAATCCCCATGCGGCTTTCAGACGCCCAATAAGAAGTACGAGGTACGAAGTGGCAAAGCTAGGGAAAACGGGTGTGGTGGGTAATGGGGAAGTGGCAGGAAAAACGTGTGTGATGAGGGTATTGGGCACTACGACTGTGACCGGACGCGTCATGTGTGATGGACAGAGGTGTCGCACGGGCATCTCTCCATGGCTTTGCATACCACAGGCGTACCGACCTCACGGGTGCATGGATTTATTCCCCGCGCATCGTTTCGGCTTTGCCTCCTTCCGACTTCCCTGCGCAACTCCGTTGCGCCTAACTCCTTCACTTCGTACTTCGTACCTTGTACTTGATCACCCCCGTGTCTTCCTGCCTCAAAGTCATCGCCCACCACCAAGCTCGTATTTTTTTTGGGACGGCTGTGGCTGCGGCATAATCCTAGTCTTGCAAAACGTGGGGAATGCGTATACAATGACCAAGAACGCGTGTATGGTCGTATGAAAGGATTACGCGACAGATTATTCGATGAGATACTGGAAGCTCGGCAGCGTGTGTATGCGGTGGGGTCGGTCACTCCCTTGGAGAAACTCGACCTACCCGGCATAGACGCAGAGGTTTACGTGAAGCGGGAAGATTTGGGACCTATCAAGGCGTACAAATGGCGTGGGGCGTATAACTGCATGGCAAAACTCAGTGTCGAGCAGCGGGCGAAGGGCGTTGTAGCGGCAAGTGCCGGCAATCACGCCCAAGGCGTCGCCCTCGCGGCGGCGCATCTCGGTTGCAAGGCGCATATCTTCATGCCGAGGTCTACTCCCATCGTGAAGCAGAATGCCGTGCGCATGCACGGTGGTGAACATGTGGACATCATCCTCACCGGAGATTCGTACGATGCGGCTTCGGCGGCTGCCCACGATTTTGCCCACCGGGAGGGGTTACAGTTTGTGCACCCCTACGATGACCTCACGACAATGGGAGGTCAAGGAACGCTGGCGGATGAAGTTGTCATGAGCGGAGTGGGTGCTTTCGACCGAGTGTACCTGCAAATCGGCGGCGGGGGTCTGGCTTCCGGGTGCGCCTGTTGGTTTAAGAGATTTTGGTCATCATGCCAGTGCATCGGCGTGGAAGAGGTGGATCAAGCATCCATGAAGCTGGCGGTGGAGGGCAACCAACGGCGAGAGCTCCCTTACGTGGATGTATTTTGCGATGGCACTGCCGTGCGCATTGCCGGTGAAAACACCTTCCCCCTCTGCCGTGAATTGCTCGATGATTACGTGACGGTGAGTAATGTAGAAGTCTGTCAAGCCATTCGTGCTGTATGGAACAGCTTGCGCGTCGCCCCGGAACCCTCCGGTGCCATGGGGCTCGCCGCCTTCATGCAAGAGTGGGACCACGGGCTCGTCCGCCCCGGCGAAAAATGCCTCGTCATCCTCTCCGGTGCCAACATGGACTTCTCGCAGCTCGGTGTGGTGGCATCCCGCGCCGGTGTGCGCGAGAGCAACCGCAAGCTCCGTTACCTCCGCATCCCCATGCAGACGAAGCGCGGGCAAATCCTCAAATATTTGGAGAACATCCCGGAGGGTATCCAGCTGATGGACGTGCAGTTCGGACGCATCGACTCTGAGCTGCAATACCCGGTGTTCGGCGTCCTAGGGACTGATGCCCAGTTCGAGGAGATTCACCGCCGCCTTAGCAAATACGGAATGGAAGCCCAGGATGTAACGAACGATGACGACGTGGTCTTCCGCATGATTTCCTACGATCGCGTCCACCTCAGCCACCCGGTATTCTTCGGTATCGAGTTTCCGGAACGCCCGGGTGCTTTCCTAGAGTTCATGCGCGTGATGGGCGAGTATTCCAACCTCTGCTACTTCAATTACCATTACTCCGGGGAATCCGTGGGACGCGCACTGGTGGGTCTGGAGTTTGCGACGCGGGAGGACCGGGACACCTGCCGGGCGCGGGCAGAGCAGATGAAAGGTACGACGATTCAGCGTATTCACGAGCTGAAGGACGATGTGCGTCGCCGTGTCCTAGGTCGCATGAGTCCCATGTAGGGAATATGCTGATTCTCGCCTCCCAATCTCCCCGTCGGCGTGACCTCTTGCTGCGCGAGCGGGTGAACTTTTGCGTCATCACGCGTCCGACTCAGGAGCTCTTTGACGCTTCCCTGCCCCCGGAGCTCCTCTGCGCCCGCAATGCCTCTGCCAAAGCCACCGCTGTCGCCGCTGTTTTCCCTAACGACATCGTCGTAGGTGCCGATACCCTCGTCTTCCTCGATGGCTCCCCCCTAGGTAAACCTCAGGATTTGGCGGACGCCCACCGCATGCTCTCTGCCCTGCAAGGTCGCACGCACACCGTTTGCACCGCCGTCGCCATTGTAATGCCCGGCGGCGAAAGACGCGACTTCTCCGTCTCCTCTCACGTCTCTTTCCGCCCCATGTCACCCACCGATATCGACCGCTACCTAGCTGAAGTCCCGGTACTCGACAAAGCCGGTGCCTACGCCATGCAGGAAAAAAGTGATCTGATCGTCCGCAGCGTGGAAGGTGACGTGGATAACGTCATCGGTCTCCCGGTCAAGCAGCTCTTGCAAACGCTTTGCCGCTGATTTCGCATCCGCCCCCACATGAAAAAATTAGGGGTATGCACTTGCTTTTAGGGGTGGGGGATGGTAGAATGGGGGTGACGCCGCGAGTGCGGGGAAAATGGGCAGAAGCAAAGCATGAAAACGACCAAGGTGATAGAAGTGCCGGACACGGGGGATGCCGGATTAGAGAACCTGAGGGAAGATGCGGAGCTGCCGCATGAGTTGGTGACGCTCAACATGGGGCCGTCACACCCGGCGACGCATGGGGTGTTGCGGCTGAAGCTGGTGTTGGACGGGGAGGAGATCGTGAGCTGCGACCCCGTCATCGGGTACCTGCACCGGGGCATGGAAAAGATCGCGGAGAATTGCCACTACAACCAATTTGTGCCCTACACAGATCGGTTGGACTACTTGGCACCGATGAGCAACAATATCGCCTTTGCGTGCGCGGTGGAAAAGCTGCTCGGGTGGGAGTTACCGGAGCGGGGGCAAGCCATCCGCGTGCTCTGCGCGGAGCTCTCGCGCATTTCATCCTACTTTTTGGGACTGGGGGTGTACGCGATGGACACCGGGGCGATGACCGTCTTTTTGTACTGCTACGAAGAGAAGGAGAAGGTGCACAACTTCTACGAAAAAATCTGCGGGGCGAGATTTACGTCGAGCTACACGCGCATCGGGGGGATGACGAGAGACCTGCCGCAGGGCTTTGAGAAAGAAGTGCTCGCGTTTTGTGATTCGGCGGAAAAGACGGTGGACGAGGTACGGCGGCTCCTGCTGCACAACCGGGTATTTATCGACCGTTTGGTAGGCGTGGGGGTCATTACACGCGAGATGGCGTTGCAGAATGGCATGACGGGACCGAACCTGCGGGCGAGCGGCGTGAAACGAGACCTGCGCAAGACCAATCCCTACCTCGGGTACGAAAAGTACGAATTTGACGTCCCTGTAGCGGAGGAAGGGGATTGCTACGCGCGTTTTCAGCTACGCTTGGAAGAGATACTGCAATCCGTGCGCATCATTCGCCAAGTCTGTGAAACGATACCGTCCGGTCCGATATGTGTGCAGGGAGAACACGGAGTGCTGCCGAACAAGGAAGATGTGCTGCAAGGGATCGAGGAGCTGATAGCCCAATTTATGGTCAGCACGCAGAGTGTGAACGCGCCAGCCGGGCAGGTATTTTTCGCGGCGGAGAACCCGAAGGGAGAATTAGGATTTTTCATTGATTCGAAGGGAGGGGGAACACCGAATCGCCTCAAGATGCGCAGTCCGTCCTTTTGCACGCTCTCCATGTTGCCGGAGTTACTTCCCGGGCATTTGGTCAGCGACATAGGAGCCATCCTAGGTTCTTTCGACTTTGTGCAAGGCGAATGCGACCGCTGACCCCGCAGAAACCACATACCACACCGCCATGAATGAGCAACAAGATGTTCTAGCCGCCCTTGCCGAAGAAAGGCATAGCCCGGGGGAAAAGTACTACGAGCCCTTTGCGGTAACGCCTGAATTGACGGCTGAAGCGGAGAAATACTTGGGTATGTACCCCGAAGGGAAAGAGCAGTCCGCCGTGCTGCCCCTCATCCACCTCGTGCAGGAAAAGCACGGCTACATCTCCCCGAAAAGTGTACTCTGGATAGCGGATATGTGCAAGAGCACGCCCATCCATGTGCAGGGCATCGTGAGCTTTTACCCGGGAATACGGACGAAGTGTCCGGGCAAGTGGCACATTCGGGTATGCCATACGATAGCCTGCGCTCTGAGCGGCGGAGAGGAGTTGCTGACCGACATTTGTAAGAGAATCGGGATAGCCCCGGAAGCGTTGACTGAGAGAGAGCCGATGGCGGTGAGCGCGGACGGACTCTGGAGTATCGAGGCGGTGGAATGTTTGGCAGCCTGTGGGTTCGGACCGAATCTCATGATCAACGATACCCTCTACAGCCGGGTTGATGCGGCGAAGGTGGAAGCCCTCCTTGCCGAATACGCAGAGAAAGCATGAAATGAGAGACCAGCCATGAGTGAAATCACCTACAAACCCGGTTACGAACCCCACCCACGGGAAACGCGGCGCATCTTCCGCAATATTGACCGTGTGGGGTACAGCCCCGCGATCGACAGTTTTATCGCCGATGGTGGCTATGAAACCCTCAAAAAAGCCATGGCCATGCAGCCGGGAGCCGTCATCGACGAAGTCAAGAAGAGTGGTTTACGTGGGCGTGGTGGGGCAGGTTTCCCGACCGGCGTGAAATGGACATTTATCCCGAAAGGCAACACAAAGCCGGTTTACTTGATCTGCAACTGCGATGAATCGGAACCCGGTACCTTCAAAGACCGCTTTATCGTACACCAAGACCCGCACCAACTCATTGAAGGTATGGTGATAGCCTGCTACGCGGTACAGGCGCACTACGCCATCATCTACATGCGGGAGGAATTTCCGGAGGCAGCCAAGATCGTGCGGCGAGCACTCGAAGAAGCGGAGAGGCACCACTTCTTGGGGGAAAATATCTTGGGGAGCGGGTATGACCTGCGCATTATCTTGCACCGGGGGGCCGGGGCGTACATCTGCGGTGAGGAAACGGGGCTCATCAACTCCATCGAGGGAGTGCGTCCCTACCCTCGCATTAAACCGCCCTACTTCCCTGCCGCCATCGGGCTCTATGGCTGCCCGACCATCGTGAACAACGTGGAGAGTCTCTGCCAAGTGCGGCAGGTGCTCATGCGGGGGGGAGAAACGTACGCGCAAGACGGAGCCACGCGCAGCCCGGGCACCCGAATCATCGGCGTTTCAGGCGATGTGCAGCGTCCCGGGTACTACGAAATCATTTCCGGCTCTATCACCTACGGGGAGTTACTTTACGACCTGTGCGGCGGACCCAAACCGGGGCGGACATTTAAGGCGATTATTCCCGGGGGTGCCAGCGCAAAGGTGATGAAATGCACGGAAGAGCTCCGTGGACGCAACCCGGATGGCAGTGTACGCAAAATGAGTATCTTTGACGTACCGATGGACTTGGACAGCATCGCGCAACACGGCTCGATGAGCGGCTCGGGGGGAGTCATCGTGATGGATGATTCACGCAGTATGCCGGAGATGCTGCGCAATCTCAATCGCTTCTTCGCGTGGGAATCCTGCGGGCAATGTACCCCCTGTCGGGAAGGCAACCCGTGGATGCTCAAGTTGAGCACACGCATCTGCGAAGGCAAAGCGTCACCGGAAGATGTAGACTTGCTGAAGAGTGTGGCGGATAACATCTGTGGGCGGACCGTATGCGCGTTTGGGGAAGCGTGCTCGTGGCCGGTGCAGGCGTTCACGAGTAAATTCCGAGATGAATTTTTGGCACTGACGAAAGAAGTCAACGCGCACAAGGCGCACAGTCCGGAAAGCGCAGAAGCTCGCAAATACCTGAGACGCGAGAAATAATACTCCATAGCAGACCATGAGCACTGAACAGCAAAAATTGCCGAAAGACGCGGCCGCCGCCGAGGGCAAGGTGAATGTGCAGATCAACGGCACTTGGTATCGCTTTCCCAAGGGCACACGTATAGCAGACGCCTGCAACAGCGTGGGCGTTCACGTTCCTTGTTTCTGCTACCATCCGAAGTTAAGCGTGGCGGGTTCGTGCCGCATGTGCTTGGTGGAGCAGGGGATGCCGCCGAGATTGGCACCGGGTGCGACTCCCACGTACAACGACGACGGCTACCAGACGATACAGTGGATGCCGCGTGCGGTCATAGCCTGTGCCAACACGGTGGCAGAGAACATGGGGATACGCACGGATGGCACCCTGTGCGCGGAAGCACGGCGGGCGGTGCTGGAGTTTTTGCTCACGAATCACCCGCTCGATTGTCCCATCTGCGACCAAGCCGGTGAATGCAAACTGCAGGAATACACGGCGGATTACGGACGCACGGCACACCGTTTCACTGAATCGAAAATCAAGAAGGGGAAGAATCTTTCCGTGGGTCCGAGAGTCAACCTAGACCAAGAGCGTTGCGTGTTGTGCCGACGTTGCGTCCGGTTCATGAAAGAGGTGGTGGGCGAGGAAGTGCTGGGTGTGGTCGGGCGCGGCGGACACAACGCCATCGCGTGCTACCCCGGAAAAACCTTGGACAGTAATTACTCCATGAACGTGGTGGATTTGTGTCCCGTGGGGGCGATGACCTCCAAGGACTTCCGGTTCAAAATGCGCGTATGGTTCCTGAAGAGTACCCCCACCATTGATGTCAATTGCGGTACCGGCACTAACATTAACATTTGGACACGGGAAAGCCAAGTTTACCGCATCACCCCGCGCCAAAACGATGAGGTCAACAGCTGTTGGATGCCCGATAGCCACCGACTTAACTACAAATACATCAACGCGCCGGAGCGTCTCTTGACTCCGTTGATACGCACTGACAAAGGGGCACCGCAGCGTCCCGGAACGTGGGACCCCCTGCTGCGTACCGTAGCGGAGCAACTCAAACGCTGCCAAGCCGGGGGACACGGGATTGCAATCATCGCCTCGGCGAGAATGACCAATGAGGAGCTCTACTTGACCCGACACTTGGCTACCTTGTTGGGTGTGACCGCAGTGGACATCGTGCCGCGTGTCGAGGAAAACGACGGAATGCTCATATCGGCAGACCGCAACCCGAACACCATCGGGGCTAAACTCATCCTCGGTAAAAGCGGGAGGTCCCTTGCGAGCATCGTACGCGGAGTGAAGACCGGGAGAATACGTTCGTTGATTGTACTCGGGGAAGATGTGACGGCGGAGGCGAAAATCCCGGCGGAAGCTCTCCATAAACTGGACTATTTGCTGGTAATGACCCACAGCGAAAGCCCGACCACCGCAGCGGCGGATGTGGTGCTGCCGGGGGTCACATTCGCCGAAAAGTCCGGGACAATGATCAACGTGACCGGGCGCATCCAGCGTCTCAACCAAGCGATCGTACCGCTCGGAGAGGCACGGGCGGACTGGGCTATCCTGTGCGGGCTGCTGCGAGCGTGCAGCGATATGCCGCTGAAGATCGCTGAAGCTTCGAGTCCCATGGAAATACTTGCCGCCATGTCCGATCACTACCCGGAGCTGCGGGATGTCACTTGGGCAAGCATCGGCAACAGTGGGCAACACGTGTTAGACACCGGCGAAACAATACCCCTCATCGAGCGAACGAAGGTTCATCAATAACCCCTTACCTGCACACAAACACATGGATATGCCTCAACCGACTTGGTTTTACCTGCTTACCACGGTGGCGAAGCTGGTGTTGGTCTTTGCAGTCATCCTAGCATTCGTGGTGATCTCCGTATGGATAGAACGCCGCGTAGCCGGATGGATTCAAGACCGCCCCGGACCGAACCGTTCCGGTCTCCCTCTCTTTCTCTTCAAACGTTTCGGTAGCAAAAAGGAACAACCGCTCGCGGGTCTGCTGCACTTCTTCGGCTGTCCGCCGAATGGTCGTATCGCGAAACTTTGTCGCTGGTTGCGCTTGGACCGTGAATTCCCCATCTTCGGGTTGATACAGCCCGCGTTGGATGGAGGAAAACTCTTTCTTAAGCAGGAAATAACGCCGAGTTACGTACGCAAGTTCTACTTCATACTGGCTCCGATGCTGGTACTAGCGGCTCCCTTAGTGGCGGCAGCTGTCGTCCCCTTTGCCTCCGGTGTCCGTACGGACTTCGGTGATATTTCCATGTGCGTGGCAAACCTGAACATCGGTCCGCTTTGGGTCTTTGCCGTGTCGGGACTTTCGGTATACGGGCTGACCCTCGCGGGTTGGTCCTCCAATTCAAAGTACCCTTTCTTGGGCGGGCTACGTGCCACAGCTCAACTCATCTCCTACGAGGTCGCCATGGGGCTCTCGGTTATTCCCCTGCTCATGATGTTCGGTACCCTGAACCTGCAGGACATCGTGAGTGCGCAGGCGAACGACGGGTGGACTCTTCTACCGCTCTGGGGAGGGGGTCTCTGTCTGCAACGTTGGGTGCTGATGATTCCCATGGTGCTGAGTTTCATTATGTTTGCCACCTGCATCTTTGCAGAAGCGAACCGGACACCCTTCGATATGGCCGAGTGTGAAACAGACTTGGTCGGCGGCTATCACACGGAGTACTCTTCCATGAAGTTTGCGTCCTTCTTCATGGGTGAATACGCCGCCATGGTCATTGGCTCCGCAATGGTTGTGACTCTCTTCCTAGGGGGATGGTCCATCGGTTTCGGAGCGGATGAGGCACTGGCGGCGTGGAATCAGTGGGTGGCGGTGCTCTGCCAGTTCATCATGTTCCTGCTGAAACTGCTCGCCTTTATCTTCGTCTTCGTGTGGGTACGGTGGACCCTGCCGCGTTTCCGGTGGGACCAAGTGATGAAACTCTGTTGGCTCGTATTCATCGAACTCGCCGTGGTCAACATCCTCCTCACTGCCCTCATCCTCTACTTTGTCAAATAACCCCTTGCAACACACATGGCATACATACCCATCAAGCGTCCGAAGTTCTCTTTCTTGGACCGCATCTACGTCGTGGAACTCGTGAAGGGGCTGGGCATCACGTTCAAACACCTCGTGCTCTCTCTGCTCGGTAAAAGCCGTAGTAAGAAGGACTTCAACGGTGCGGGCATCGGCGCATGTATGCCCTTTCCGGAGCAGAGGTGGGATGCTCATCTCCCCTCCTATTACCGGGGAGCACCGACTTTGGTGCGCGGTGAGGACGGGCGGGAACGCTGTGTCTCCTGCCAGCTCTGCGAATTCATCTGCCCGGCGCGTGCTATTCGCGTGGTTCCGGGGTCGGTCAATCCGGACTCGCCGACTCCCAAGCAAGAAAAAGCTCCCGCGCAATTCGAGATTGACATGCTGCGTTGCATCTACTGCGGTTTGTGCCAAGAGGCGTGTCCGGAGCAAGCTATCTTCCTCTCGAAAGAATACCTCATCACCCTCACTGACCGCAGTCAGGGCATTCGTAACAAAGAAGAACTTTACCGGCTCGGCGGCATTCGCCGGGGTCTCGTCAACAAGTGGAACCCCTTCAAATAACCTCTCACCATGGACCTTTCAATTATCCTTTTCTTGATCTTTGCGTCGGGTGCGCTGCTGAGTGGCGTCGGGGTGATTGCCTCCCGTCATCCGGTAGGCTCTGCCCTGAGCTTAGCTCTCTCTCTCATCTTTGTGGCTGCCATCTTCTTCCAAGTGGGTGCCACGTTTTTGGGCATTGTCCAACTCATCCTCTACGCCGGGGCTATCCTCGTGCTCATTCTCTTTATCATCATGATGCTCGGCGTCGAGGAGGAAAAATCGGCTCCCCGGAAGTGGCTCTACTGCGTGTCGGGCGTCCTCATTGGCGGCGTGTTCGCCGGTATTCTGTGCGGTACCGCTCTGCATCTGCCGGGTGCCGTGAATGACCGCTGCCCCATACATCTGTGCGTTGCCCCGGCAGATAATTCCTGCCCCTTTCACGATGGTAAAACCTTGCCCACCCTGCCTCAAGGTGTTCCGGGTCAATACGCCACACAGTCGCCATCCACGCGGTCTCCGCACGAGCAGAGCGATGTCTCCCTCATCGGTCGTAACCTCTTCGGTCACTATAACCTCCACCTCGTTCTCCTGAGTTTGGCTCTCTTGGCGGCATCTCTCGGTGCTCTCGCCATCACCCGCAAATTACAACGCGACAATTAACCTTTACCCCTTTCAACAACATCTATGCCCCTCATTCCGCTCCTCTTCCTTTCCGCCTTGCTCTTTGTCTTGGGTCTCGTGGGTGCTCTCATCCGCCGTACCCTCCTCGTTGTCCTCATGTGCTTGGAACTCATGCTCACCGGTGCCAACTTGGCCCTTGTAGCTTTTTCGCAGGCGCAGGGGCAACAGGGTGTGCCGGTGTATGATGCACAAGTGTTGGTTCTCTTTGTGATGGCGATAGCAGCGGCAGAAGTCGCTGTCGGTCTGGCTCTCATTGTGGCGATGTTCCGATCACGTCGCAGCGTTGATAGCACATCTCTCAATTCACTGAAAGACTTATGATGCAGAATTTACCTTGGCTCTTCCTGATACTACCGCTGGCGGCGGCGGCAGTGAATTGGGTATTTTTTCACCGCCGCGCTCGGGTAGCTGCGGGTATATCGATAACTTCAGTCCTCCTGACCTTGGGATTGAGCATCGGGTATCTCCTCGGCTTACCGGTAGGGCAGACTTTGCGCTATGCTTGGTTCCCGGTGCCGGGTCACGAAATCTATCTGGGTTTGCTACCGGACGCGTTGGCGATGAAAATGATGCTCGTCGTCACCGGTATCGGTGCGCTCGTGCACATCTTTTCGCTGGGGTACATGCGAAATGACTCCTCTAACCACTCCCGCTATTACGCTGGGTTGAGCATTTTTATGTTCAGTATGAGCTGTATCGTATTGGCTGACAGCTTGATTCTTACCTTCATCGGATGGGAAATGGTGGGCTTTTCTTCCTACCTGCTCATCGGGCACTGGTACCACAAGGAAGAGGCTGCGGATGCCGCAAAAAAGGCGTTTATCACCAATCGTGTGGGAGACTTTGGCTTCCTCATCGGCATCCTCCTCTCTCTGGGTGTGTTCGGTTCTCTCAACTTTGGCGATATGGCGGGGCATTTACGGGTTGACCCGGGAAGTCCCCTGTTGACTGTCACCATGCTGTGCCTCTTTTGCGGTGCCATCGGAAAATCTGCCCAATTCCCTCTTCATGTGTGGTTACCGGATGCCATGGAGGGACCGACTCCCGTCTCTGCCCTCATCCACGCGGCAACCATGGTCGCGGCGGGCGTCTACATGATGGTGCGCCTGCAGGTCAGTATGGGGTTGGATGCCTTTAACGACACCGTGTGCTGTGTGATTTCGTCCGTCGGTGCCATCACCGCTGTCCTCGCTGCCCTCATGGCAACGCAGCAGGACGACATCAAGCGCGTGCTGGCGTACTCCACCCTTTCGCAGCTCGGTTACATGATGATGGCAGTGGGTCTGTTGGCGGGTGATGCCGCCATGTTCCACCTATACACCCACGCGTGGTTCAAAGCCCTGCTCTTCTTGGCAGCAGGTGCCATCATTGTCTGCTGTCACCACGAGCAAAATATCTGGAAAATGGGAGGTTTACGTAGGCGCATGCCCACGACGGTGTGCTGTTTTCTCGCGGGTACCTGCGCACTCATTGCCGTGCCGGGGTTCTCGGGCTTCTTCTCCAAGGAAAGTATCTTGGAAGCAGCTTGGGAACACAACACGACTCTCTTTGCTGTGGGGGTCTTCGTGGCTGCACTGACGGCTTTCTACATGGTACGTCTTTGTCTCGTGGCATTCTGCGGTGACGCGCGCAGCCAAGCTGCGGAGCATGCCGATTCTGCGGGGGGCGCGATGCTCGTTCCTCTCATTATTCTGGCACTGATGGTCGTATTTTCCGGCTACGGGCAGGTGGCGGATGTCCTCGTCCCCTTCTCCGACTTCCATACCGTCTCTGCCTCGTTCTTCGAACCGGGAACTTCTTTCTTTGCCGGGTTGGGTGCCTTGTGCGTCGGCGGTCTTCTCGCTTGGTTGCTGTATGCCAAAGCGTCACGAGCTTCCCAACTGTCCGACCCTTGGGGCAACAACTTCTTCTCTCGTGCCCTGCGGCGTCGCCTCTTCATCGACGATTTCTACGACAAGGTGCTGGTGGGTGGTTTTCAGCGCTGGTGCTGTTACCTCGTAGCGTTTGTGGATGACGGCATCATCCGACGGCTCATCGGACACGGTCTGGGGTACTTTACCGCTTGGTCGGGTCGTTTGCTCGGTCGCCTACAGTGCGGTTCCCTCAGATTCTACGGTATCATCATGGCTGTCGGTGCCATTCTCTTGCTCCTCCTCACCATCTTCACCTACAATAACTAAGCCCATATCCTCATGCTCATCTGGCTCATTCTCTTACCTGTGTTTGCCGCGTTGCTCATCGGCTTCCTGCGGTTGCCCGGGCGCGCCGTTGCTCTGGTGTGTTCCGTGCTCTCTCTTGTTCTCGCCGTCACTTTGCTCATCGGAGAGCAGACGGCGGACGATGTCTCTTGGCTCTCACAATTCTGCGGCTGGGATACCCAATTCTCTCTTACTTTACCACTCAGCCAAGTGATGCTCCTGCTCACGGAGGTTGTGACCTTGGCAGCCGTCGCGGGAATGAAAGCACCTGACCCGCAGGCAGAGCGCAGCTGGTCCATCTCCACACTCCTCATCTCGGCGGGTGCCACCGGTGCTTTCCTGTCGGACAATGTGATCTCGTTCTTTGCCTTTCACGAACTCGCGCTTATTCCCACATTCGTGATGATCGGCTTCTACGGTCGCGGGGAACGGCGCACCATTGCTTGGCGCATGACTATCTACTTGGGTCTTGCCTCCATGGTGCTGCTGGTCGGTCTGCTCCTACTGTGCGCCCAAATGGGCACCAACAGCTTTTCTATGATGCACGTGTTGGCGAGCATGGGGCGTTTTCCAGTTTCCTCCTGTGCGGTTGCGGGGTTGCTGCTGATGGGATTCGGTACCATGGTTTCGCTCTTTCCCTTCCATTCATGGGCGGCACCGGCGTACGCGAGCGCGCCCACTCCTATCGCAATGATGCACGCCGGTGTCCTCAAAAAATTCGGTCTTTACGGTTTGCTTTTGATGGCATGGGTTTTCGGCTCTCGTAGTGTGGCTTTCTTCGGTTGCTGGACGAACGTGCTCCTCGTTCTCCTTTTGGGCAACGTCCTCTGGGTCGGCTGTGTCACGATGGCGCAAAATCGGCTGGACTCCATGCTGGGCAACTCCTCCGTGATGCACATGGGCTACATCTTCCTAGGCATCGCTGCGTTCATTCTCTCCGGCGCATCCAACATTCTGGCTTTTTATGGGGCAGGCACCCTCATGCTGGCACACGGCTTAAGCATTGCCCTGCTCTTCCTGTTGACGGGGCAAATTGAATCACGTACAAAGACTCTGGAATTCAGCGCATTGGGTGGACTTGCCCCCAAGCAACCTGCCCTCGGCTTCTTCTTTGCTCTGGCGGGCCTGGCTTCTATCGGTCTCCCCCTTCTGGCTAACTTCGTAGGTGAGTTCAGCATCTTTATGTCCTGTTTTCAAGGATGGGGACCGGGTGGCGCGGAGCAAGACTTCTGTTTTGACTGGTTGGAAGAGCTTTCGGAGTTACTCGGTGGTGCCGGTCCGGTACAACTCACGGTTCTCTTCGCGTTGTGGGGGCTCGTTATCAGTGCCATCTACATGCTCAGGGCTATTCGCCGCGTCTTCACGGGAGCGACAACGGCGGTGTGCGAGCGAGCCACGCAAAAGCTGAGTTTCGCCGACCTCTTTGCGGCTGTGTTCCTCAGTGCTCTCCTCCTCCTCTTTGGCATAGCACCGAATCTCCTCGTCTGATTTTCCTTACCCTTCCCTTGTACCATGAACATGATGCACATTTCCTACACTTGGGGACAATTTACACCCGTATTTCTCCTCGCGGGCTTCTCCGTTCTCATCCTGCTGGCGGATACTTTTTTGCCGCGCCTGCGTAAGCCGATCTACCCCCTGCTCGGTGCCTTGGTTTCGCTCGCTTTACCCATTGTCATGTTGGGTGTTAAGGGAGCTTCCCTGCCATCGTTTATTTCCTCGTTTGCGTGCTTGGCTACTGCTGCCTGTTTGTTCATGGTCTTTGACTACCGCACGGTAATATATGCCTCTGTGGGTGGGGAGGGGCAGGAAGACGGCTCGGCGGAAATGAGTTCCCTACTCCTGCTTGCCTGCGCCGGAACCTGTGCCCTCACCCAAGCGCGCGACCTCGTCATGCTCTTTTTGTGTATTGAGTGTATCACGTTGCCCTGCTACGTCCTAGCCGGTTACTTCCGTCGCAGTCGGAGTTCCGTCGAAGCGGGTGTCAAGTACCTGATTCTCGGTGCCATCAGCACGGGTTTTCTCGTCATGGGTGCCGCCTGGTTCTTCGGCACCACGGGTACCTTTGTTTTTGAAGCAAAGGGGGATGTAAATCCCGTACTGTCTGCATTGACCAGTCCGTACTTTTGCGCGGGTTTCCTGCTGGCTCTGGGTATGCTGCTCGCCGGTTTATTTTTCAAGGTCGGTGCGGTACCGATGCATTCATGGATACCGGACGTATACCAAGGTGCTCCAACTCCTGTGACGGCTTTTCTGGCGGTGGTTTCTAAACTGGCAGGTTTTACGGCTCTTGCCTTGCTCTTTTTCCCCCTCCTTCGCATTCATGCGGTGGCGGCGGGTATGGTGAATCCTTTCCTGACGGCGATGGGGATTGTGGCGGCGGCTACCCTGTTAGTCGGAAATCTGGGTGCTATCCCGCAGCAAAATACGAAACGGCTGCTCGCGTATTCGTCCATCGGACAAGCTGGGTTTATTCTGGTATTCTTTGTGGCATTGAGGTCGACCTTTTGCCTCTCGGTGGTTAATTATATGGTTGCGTACGGGGTCGCCACAATCATGGCATTCCACGCCCTTGCCACCTTACGTATGCATCGTGGCAGTGAGGAAATTTCTGCGTTTCGCGGTCTCGGGAAAACCAATCCGAGGGTAGCGTTTATGATTACGGTGGCTTTTGCCTCGTTGGCAGGTGTTCCCCTAACCTTTGGCTTTTTGGTGAAATTCAACGCTTTCCGTGATGCCATTTATGCGGTGCAGAAGTCGGGGTCTTGTTGCGGATGGCTTTTGGGCATCATGATTGTATGCGCCGCAGCCGGCTTCTACTACTACTTCAAAGTCCTGCGTGCCATGTATTGGGAAAAATTGCAAGCAGAGGATACGCCGGTAAACTTTTCTCCGCTGTGCGTCGGCATCCTTTCGGTCGGAACCCTGATCCTGCTCGGTGCCGGAATTGTTCCGCTGATTATTGTGTAGGAAACTGAGCACCGCCTCCGTACCATCGTTCTCCCCATGTCACGCTTCAAGCTAGCTTTTCCCATGGCTCGCGCCACATATCATCCGATGCCCCGGCAGAACCGTAAACCTGCGGTATTTGTGGCACATCTTCTCCGAAGTTTGTCATTGCTACCGGGGTTGGTCTTCCTTTTCCTTTTTGGCAGCACGGCTTGGGCTTGGCAACAGGTGCGCGAAGGAGCAGCTGAACCGGCTCGTGAGTTTCGCGGCGCGTGGGTAGCTACGGTTTATAATTTGGATTGGCCATCGGCTTCCGGGCTCTCTGCCGCACAGCAAAAATCACAATTGCTGGACATCATGAACCGCGCTGTCCGCCTCCGCCTCAATGCCATTATTTTGCAGGTACGTCCGAACGCGGATGCACTTTATCAATCCTCCCTTGAGCCTTGGAGTGCTTGGTTGAGCGGTCCGGGTGTGAGTCCGGGGTACGATCCCCTCGCCTTCGCCGTCGCGGAAGCCCACCGCCGTGGTCTCGAGTTGCACGCGTGGTTCAATCCTTTCCGCGCAACGATCAAGGGCAAACCCGTGGGGCGCGGACACATTGCCCTGCGGCGTCCACAGCTCGTCAAGTCCGCAGGTAGTACGACCCTGCTGAATCCCTCATCCTCTGATGCGCAGCAACACGTCCTCCAAGTAATCATCGATGTCGTGCGTCGCTACGACATCGACGGCGTACACTTGGATGACTACTTTTACCCCTATCCGCCCCACCACAACATCGCCGATGGATTGACGCCCGCACGTCGTCGGGCTGCCATCGATGCCTTCGTAAAGCGGCTCTATACATCCGTAAAAACCGTCAAGCCGTGGGTACGCGTGGGCATCAGTCCCTTCGGCATTTGGCAACCGGACCACCCGGCAGGAGTCCCGGCAGGGGTAAATGCTTACGAACACCTCGCCTGCGATGCGCGTAAATGGCTTGCCAACGGCTGGGTGGACTATCTCGCCCCGCAACTTTACTGGCGTTGCGACAGCCCGCAGAGTTTCCCGGCTCTCATGCGGTGGTGGGTAAGTATCAACCCTCGTCGCCCGGTATGGCCGGGCATTGCCACCGCTCGCATCCTCAGCAGCGAGGATCGGACGCGTCCGGCATCGGAAGTGGGTCAACAAATTGATTGGGCGCGTAAATTGGCGCGCCAAAGCTCCGGGCAACTATTTTGGAGCTGGAAGTCCATTGGCACAGATCGGGGTGGAGTGCAGGCTCACCTAGCTGCTCGTTACCGTGGTTTTGCTTTACCTCCGCCCATGCCTTGGTGCGGCAACGCCTGTCCCGCCATGCCGATGGCTCAGGCGGTCACTTCCGGTTCCCGGGTCACCATTGCTTGGACCCCGAGCGATTCCAGTGCCCGCAAGTGGGTGATTCAAGCTCGTCGCTCCGGTCGCTGGAGTACCCTCTGCATCCTCCCGGGCAGCCGGAAACGCGTGGTTCTGCCATCCTCTATGCTCTCCGGTGCCGACCGCATTGCCGTCCGCCCTATCTCCGCCTGTGGTAACAGCGGCACCCCGGCTGTGCTGGCACAGTAAAACTTCTGTCTGCATCTCGCTCTACCACGCATTCCATCACGCAAGCACCCTTCCGCCACACCCGGTGCGCTCACCGCACACGCATCCCCCCCCCCAACTTTGTCCCCTCGTACTTTGCTATTCCGGCAGGGACGGCATCGGTTCGGGCGAGCGATAATACACTTCTCCATCCACCGATGCGCGATACCGTCCACCCGGGAGTATGGTAACTCCTACCGTACGTCCCTCGTACGATGCGGGGGGCTCCACGTTGTAACGACGCAATTCCGGAGCTCCGGGTTGGTCCGGGTCGCGCACAACCACACGCAGATGCCCGTGTATGGGTCGATCCGTCTGCGGACGCGTGGCGATACGCTGTCCGGCATACATAAATCCAAAGGGGAAGATATTGCCCGAGTCATCCTGCATTTCTACAAAAAGCCTACCGCTTGTTCCATTGGTGACCTGCACGGCATATCCGCCGTACTCATCACCCCGGGGTGACGAAACTGTTGCGTGTACATCCGGTTTCGGGGCATCAAGCACCTCTTGTGTCGGAGGTTCTGTGTTCTGTGCCGTAGGAGTCAATCCCCGGTCTTCCACCGGACGAGGATCAGGTATCTCCGGTGCTTTCGGTAAATTCTCAGGCACATGAATCGTCTTCGGAATTGCCGGTGGAGCAACCAGCGGACTTTCCGGAATCTTTGCTTCCTCCGGCATCGGCGTCACGGGCGTACTTGTCGCCGGTAAACCTTCTCCCGCCCCTTCCGTTGTCGGTCTTTCTGCGTATGCTGCTGCGGCAAAATCAAAAGCTGTTGTCGTCTCCGACGGTGTTTCTGATGTCGCCGCCTGCCCCGGTAATGCTACGTAGCCCTGCGGCTTTTCTGGCATTCCCTCATTAGGAGCCGGGCTGTCGACCACAGGGGGTGTCTGCTGGCAAGCTGCTATCGCCAGCACCGGCAGAACGACGCTCAGTCTCTTCTTCATGCCCGAAAGTTTAACACCTTTAACTCATAAAATCAAGCTCTGTCCACGTCATTTCCCCTCGCTCGTCGGCTGCATTTCCACCATATCTGCAAACTACAAGGTGTTGTGCCCAATGGTTTTAGACAAGAATACGGTACAGCCCGCAGGGGGAAACCCTGCGGGCTGTATTGAGTCCCGGCAGCG
>CAYRJI010000019.1:0-26299 GCA_964424645.1 uncultured Akkermansia sp.
TAGAGGATCCGGATTTACAACTGATTCTGGGAGCTTTTGGTGTAAAAATTCCGGCGAAGTTATATCAATGGGCAGAATTAAAACACATCAAGACAGGGATAAGAGAAATCATGTAGGGACGCAAATGTAGGTCTATTATATTACGAGTTTGCAGGGCACATAAATACGGGAGAATCCTGAAAGTATCGGGGAAAGATGGAGCATCGAGGGGTCTTTTTTCGATTAACAAGTGGCAAACTCGGGGTTTAACATAGCCAAAGAAGGAACTGTGGGCAATGAGTGAGAGTGGAGCAGTGAGTGGGGGTGGGACATGTTTTTTTCTTACCGATGAAGAGAAATTAGCCGGAAAGAAAAAAAACTTGATTCACCGACCATCCACACCTACAATCGCGCAGTGACTATCCCCCCCCCCAAACCCGCAGCAATCCTGTAGGCAATGAGTCAGAGGAGTTGCCTTTTTAGGGGGCGAGTGAGGGGCAGGTGAGCCCCGTGCGGGCTTGGCATGGCAAGCGTGTCTACGGGCACGCTGTGGGCTCAGAGCGGATGATGCCAGCCAAAGCCGGGTCACGCCACAGGTTTAGCAGAGCTTTTTCCCGAGAATTCGCTCGACGCGTTCTACTTCCCTTTTCATGAAAAAATTTGCGCATTCATCCATTGTCATATTTTTGGATGCCGCGTATTTCTTTAAGCGGAGGTATACATCTAACGGTAATTCGACGTCGATGCGGACTTCTTCATTTTCCTTGGCTTCATCGGCGGATTTCTTTCCCGTGTTGTTGCTGTTATTGCGTGCACGAGAGTGCCGTTGATTTGTGGTCTGTATGGGTGTTTTTTTCATGGTGATATTAGGTATGGTTAAGCCTGTCGGGTGTACGGCGAGGGTGTCGCGGTGGGTTCAGCTTTTGCCGGGATAGCGATAACGGCGGCGAGCTCCGCAACTACCCGCCCACGAGCGGCGAGGGAACCGGCGAAGTAGGCGCACTCCACCTCCTCCGAATCATGTCCCACGGCATCGCGCACCGCATCGGCAGAGAAAAGGGAAACCCCGGTCATGCCATCGCGCAGGTAGGTCACCACAGAATGCCGGATGCTGTGGAAGGATTTTGGGCTCACCGCGTGTCTCTTTCCCCTGAGCTTCTCCCCGGTAGCCGTCTGCTCCATCGCCTTAGCCGTCTGCTCTGCGAGGAGCTTCGCCTTCTTCCCCGCCGCACCGGGAAGAATTTTGATTCCGGTGGACCGCCTCATTTTGCGTCCACCCTGTTTCCAGCATGCTATCCAGCACGCATACCGTTTTTTCTGCTCAACCCAAGCCATAATCTCTGATGTTATTTGTGGTGTAAAAATACGCCCCCCAGTGTACGCCCCTTTTTACGCCCCCCCCGTTTAACTCTATCCCCTTCGGCTTGTCGAGAAAAAAAATCGCTTTTTCAATGAGTTACGGAGCTTGCCTCCGTCCAATTCCGCCCGTTTCTGCTACGAAGTATAAGATTCGAACTTATGACCCCATCCGTGTGAAGGATGTGCTCTACCACTGAGCTAACTTCGCACTGTAAACGCATCCGTGAGGAAAAGCGTGTGCGTGCATTGTAGCGGATGCTCCGAGAAATGACAAGACTTTTTTTGACACTGCCCCGAAAAACCATACCTCTCAAGCATCCTCGGCAGCTATCCGTTCAAGTTCGGTTTCGAGTATACTCGGGATTTCTCCGGCAGCCCAGAGGGGTACATCCAGCAGCGTACAGCTACGCTGCGCGTCGACTGCGATACGTGAGGTGGCAAAAGGCGTCATGGAACAACGCAGGGCAAGCGGCGGCGAAAAGCGTTTACAGAAACTGAGCAGACTCTTGGCTCGGAGGTTGCGCTCAGCCTTGACCTCGAGAGGTACCACACCCTTCCACGTTTGCAGGAGAAAGTCGACCTCCGCTTGGGCTCGTTCGGCTTTCCAGTAGTAGGAGTCAGATTCACCGGCAGTCAACAGCTGCTGAAGCACATACTGTTCCGTGAGAGCCCCTTTGTATTGTCCGAACACCTTGTTTTTTTCCAGAAGCACACGCCGGTCCAGTTTACTCTGAGCTGCCAGAAGTCCCACATCCGTAAAATAGATTTTGAACGCGTTTTCGGGGTAGGCAGAGAGGGGTATCTGAGCCGTGCGTGCGCAGCGAACACGGTGGATGAGCCCGGCAGACTTTAGCCAATCTAAAGGATACACTCGTCGCGGTATCTTCATGCGAAACTCCTTCTCCTCCTGCGCGAGCTGATGAGGTATACCCTCCCAGATGCTCGCGATGTGGCGGGCATCCGAGGCGGTCGCGTGCTTCCCAATGTCCTCGCTGTATCCGCGCAGAATGGCATTTTGCTTGGTCCGCACCGAAGCGAAGTCTCGACTTTTCACAAATTCTGCCACGACTCCCGGCATCCCCCCTATGTAGTAATAATAGCGCAGTAGTTCTTCCAGCTTAACGCTGAACATGTTCATTTGTTCCCAAGCGTGCTGTCGTATGACTTCTGTCACCTGCTCCATTTCCAGAGCATCTAAGAACTCAGTAAAGCTCATGGGGTAGACATCGAGTATGTCCACCTTGCCCACGGGGAATCCGGTGCCCCCCGGCTTCGTGTACAGTCCGAGTAAAGACCCCGCCGCCGCTACGTGATACTGCGCAGCGTCCTCGCAAAAATACTTCAGCGATGTGATGGCGCGCGGACACTCCTGTATCTCGTCCAGAATAATCAGTGTTTTCCCCGGCTCAACACGGCACCCCGTATGTAGACGTATGGCTGCCAGTAGCCTCTCTACATCGAGGTCCTGCTCAAATGCCCTACGCATCAGCTCCGAATTGTCAAAGGATACGTATGCCACCTCCCTGTAATTCTGTCTACCAAACTCCCGCATCAACCACGTCTTCCCTACCTGCCGTGCCCCCAAAAGTAGGAGCGGTTGCCGCCCTGTCTTTTCTTTCCATGCTTCGAGTTTTCGTATGACCTCCCTTTTCATTTTCCCTCCTTTTTCTTCGCTTGCGCCGCATTGTCGCATGCCCGTTGCATTTTGTCAAGATATTTCCTCCTGAATTTTTGTGCAAAATTTTATCCTATTTGAAGAAAAAAAACAATTCATCTTGCTTATTATATTATTATTAAGGTTTTATAAATACGCTGCAAATGAATTATGCCAAAAGATGGCAATATATGCAAAGGAATTTTATCAAAAACTTGCAATATACTCAAAGGAATATAGGCAAATATTGGCAAAATACGCAAAGGAATTTTGTCAAAAGTTGGCAATATACGCAAAGGAGAGAATTCCCTTCGATGCGCTTTTGGATGCACCTGCCGGTGGGCTGAGGGGTAGGTTACGCTGCAGACACCCCGGGAAAGGAATCACCGACCGTTAGACCTTACTACATGGCGTGATACCCGGTCACGAATGCGAAAAATGCCGCATTTTGCCGTACACCCAACTTTTTACCTCGTACTTCTCCTCCTTTTCAATGTTTTTTCCACCCGGGGGAGTGGCGGGCGGCGAGTTCGACGACGACCTGTTCGATGCGCAAATCCTTGGCGGTGAGCAGGACGATGAGGTGGTAGAGCATGTCGGACGCCTCGTAAATGACGCGCTCGTTTGAGCCGTTGACCGTTTCGATGACCGTTTCGAGTGCTTCTTCGCCGAGCTTTTGAGCGATGCGGTTGATGCCATCGCGGAAGAGGGACGTAGTGTACGAACCCTCGGGCATTTCAGCCTTTCGCTTGATAATAAACTCCTGCAAATCAGAGAGAAACGAAAGCGGGAGAGGCGTATTCGGCTGTGCCCAGCACGTATCTGTCCCCGTGTGGCAAACCGGTCCATGCGGACGCGCAAGCACGAGCAGCGCATCCGCGTCGCAATCCACCCTCATTTCCACCGCATCGAGGAAATGTCCGCTCGTTTCTCCCTTCGTCCAAAGGCACTGTCGTGAGCGGGAGAAAAATGTCACACGTTCGAGACGGAGTGTCGTTTCAAAGGCTTCGCGGTTCATGTACCCGAGCATGAGTACACGGCGCGTATCGACATCCTGCACGACGGCGGGCACGAGTCCGTCGCCTTTCGCAAAGTCAATTTGAGTCACATCGGGATGAGGGATCATGGGCGTATGGGTATATTCTGTTGAGTCAGGTATCTTTTCAGTTGTGGCAAAGTAATTTCTCCGAAGTGGAAGACCCCGGCAGCGAGTGCCGCATCGACCTTACCGAGGCGAAAAGCATCCGCAAAATCCTGCATAGTCCCCGCTCCTCCACTGGCAATAAGGGGAATGCTCAGCGTGTCGCTCAATCTCGCAAGTGCTTCATTGGCAAATCCTTGACGCGACCCATCGTGGTCCATGGAGGTAAAGAGGATTTCCCCGGCTCCGCGCTCCTGCGCTTCACGCGCCCACGCAAAAAGCCCTTTCCCGGTCGGGATGCGTCCGCCGTTCATATAGCACTCCCAACGACCGGGCTGCTGCTCCCGCGCATCGATTGCCACCACGCAGACCTGCGTTCCGAAGCGCGCGGCGATGGCATCGATGAGCTCCGGACGTCGCAGCGCAGCCGTGTTGATACTCACCTTATCCGCCCCGGCATCCAGCAGTCGGGCGACATCATCGGGTCCCTGCACGCCGCCGCCCACGGTAAACGGGATAGCGAGCACCCGCGCCACTCGGGTCACCATGTCGGTGAACGTTTTACGCCCTTCGTGGCTGGCAGTGATATCAAGAAACACGAGCTCATCCGCCCCCTGCTCGCTGTATATCTTCCCGAGCTCCACGGGGTCACCTGCCCGACGGAGCTCCACAAACCGTGTCCCTTTCACCGTTTGCCCGTTCATGACATCGAGACAGGGGATAATGCGTTTAGCGAGCATGTTCGAGTAGCTGTTTCACATCCAATTTTCCTTCGTAGTACGCCTTGCCGAAGACGACCGAGGGTATCCCGGCAGCATGCAGATCCAAAATATCCCGCGTGCAGGAGACTCCCCCGCTGGCAATGAGTTCGCAGCGCGGAAAGCGTCGCATAATCCGCTCGTAAAGCGGGATATTGGGGTGGCTGAGCATGCCGTCCCGCGAAATATCTGTGCATAAAATCCGCGTCACTCCCCTCTGCGTCCAAAAGTCAATGAACGAGAACACTTCCGCGCCCCCCTCCCGCATCCATCCGTGCGTACGGATGCGCCCGTCCATGACATCCGCGCCGATGATGAAGCGTTCCTTCCCGTACGCGACCACCCACTCGGTCACCATATCCGCCTGCGTCGCCGCGAGGCTCCCGACGGTAACCATAGCCGCCCCGGCATCCCATACCGCCCGCACGTCCCCCTCACTTCGCACCCCACCGCCGTAGTCCACCACCAGCTCCGTCGCCGCGCATATCCGCTCGAGCACGGGGAGATTGACGCAGTGTCCGGCTCGCGCGCCATCCAAATCCACGAGGTGTAGCCGCCGGAACCCTTGGTCATACAGGTGTCGCGCCACATCCACCGGATCGTCGGAGTAAACCGTTTTCCGCGCGTAATCGCCGATCGAGAGTCGCACACATTGACCCTCAATCATATCGATAGCCGGTATCATCTCGATCATGTCGTGAGCGTAAGGAAATTGCGCAGTATCTGTTCCCCCACCCGCCCGCTTTTTTCCGGGTGAAACTGGGTAGCGTAAAAGTTATCCCGTTGCATAGCGGCGGCGAAGCTCACACCGCCGTACTCCGTGCGCGCCGCCGCCCAAGGATTCAGCGGCACGCAAAAGCTGTGCACAAAGTACACGTACTCTCCCTCCGCGATGCCCCGAAAAAGCGGTGTCCTGAGCCCATGCAGCGTATTCCAGCCCGTATGCGGAATTTTCAACCCGCGCTGCGCGGTAAGCTTCCCGAAGTGTTCTACCCTCGCGCCGGGGTATATCCCCAAACATCTCGTGTCCCCCTCCGCCGTATGCTCGCAGAATATCTGCTGCCCGATGCATATCCCGAGTACGGGCTGCCGCAAGCCCCGCACCACCTCGTCGAGTCCGGCATTGCGCAGTGCCCGCATGACATGCGATGCCTCTCCCTGCCCCGGTAAAATGACCCTTGCCGCCGCCGTTATCTCCGCCGGGTCCGCCGTGAGCAGCGGCTCCGCCCCGACCCGCCGCAGCGCGTGGACCACGGAGTGCGTGTTCCCGGCTTTGTACTCGATGACCGCTACCTTCATAAATCAAAGTGTCCCCTTGCTGGAGGGAAGGACGAGGTGGCGAATGTCCCGCCGCACAGCCATTCGCAATGCCCGGGCAAATGCCTTAAACACGGCTTCGATGCAGTGGTGGTCATTCATCCCGCGCGCCGAGATATTCAGGTTCATGAGTGCCGCGTCGCTCAGGCTCTTGAAAAAGTGGTAAAACATGTCCGCCGGTATGTGCCCGACTTCATCGCGCCGTATCTCCACATCCCACACCAGCCACGGTCGCCCCCCGAAGTCCAGTGCTACCCGACACAAACTATCATCCATCGGCAGGCAGTAGCCATAGCGTTGTATCCCAATTTTATCGCCGAGTGCCAACCGCAGACCTTCCCCGAGTGCCAGCGCGGTGTCTTCCATGGTGTGGTGCTCGTCCACTTCGAGGTCTCCCCGCGCGTGTACGGTCAACGAAAGCGCGCCGTGCACCGCAATCTGCCTGAGCATGTGGTCCAAAAAGGGTAGCCCCGTGGAAATATCTGCCTCGCCGGGGCGGTCCGGGTCCAGCCGCACGTAAATATCTGTCTCTCCCGTCCGCCGATGTACCTCCGTCGCCCGCTCTCCCGCCAGTATCACCTCGGCGACCTTGTCCCACCCCAGCTCCGGTCCGAGCAGTATACTGCGACACCCCAAGTTGCGCGCCAACTGTGCGTCTGTCTCTCTGTCCCCGATGACATACGAGTTTGCCAGATCGCAACTCTCGTCCGTATACGAGGTGAGCATGGCTGTGCCGGGTTTGCGGGCGGGAGAGTTGTCGGCGGGAAAATGCCGGTCGATGTAGATATCGTCAAATTCGATCCCCTCGCCGCGCAAGGTATTGATCAGCAAGTTTTGGACGGGCCAAAAGCTCTCTTCCGGGAAAGCGGGTGTCCCCAACCCATCCTGATTGCTCACCATGACGAAGCGGTAGTCGCTCCGCTCGCGTATCGCAGTGAGCGCGCGAATCATACCGGGCACGAACGCGACTTTGCTCAGGCTGTCCACCTGCTCATCCTCCGGCTCCTGCAGCAGCGTCCCATCGCGGTCGATAAACAGTACTTTCTTCATGGCGCGCAAGGAGTTCATATCAAGCATCCAAGGAACGAAGCACCTCCAGCAGCCTGTCGTTTTCCTGCGGCGTCCCGACCGTGATGCGCAGGCAATTCTCGCAATGCAAGGCACTGCTGCGATCGCGCACGATGATCCCGCTCCGCGCCAATCCCTCGTACACGCGCCGGGCATCGTCCACCTGCACGAGTAGGAAATTCGCGTCGCTCGGGAACACGCGGCGGCAGAGTCGCAACCGACCAATTTGCTCGATGAGGCGTCCGCGTTCTTTCAGGATGGCATCCACCTGCTGCCGCACGCTCGCCTCCTCGCCGAGCCGCTTCATGGCGTACTCGGCAGTGAGCCGGTTGACGTTGTAGGGGTACTTGACCTTATTGAAACAGGCGATGATACCCGGGTGCGCCACTGCCAATCCGAGGCGTATGCCCGCGCTGCCCCACGCCTTGGAAAATGTCCGCAGCACCACCAGCCTCGCCCACCGACTCAACTGCGGAAGCATTCCCTCTCCCCCCGCGAAGTCGATATACGCTTCATCGACCACCACAATGCCGTCGAAGTGCGCGAGCAACTCTCGCATTTGCTCCTCCGCCATCAGGTTGCCGGTGGGGTTATTCGGACTGCAGAGGATAATCACCTTCGTCCGCGCGTCTACCGCATCCAAAAAATCCTGTGCACAGAGTGTAAATCCCTCCCGCAGCGGTACGCCCGTGTAGTCCACTCGGTTGATATGCGCGCAAACTTCGTACATCCCGTAGCTAGGCTCAGGCGCGAGCACTCGGTCTACCCCGGGCTCGCAAAACGTGCGCATCACCAGATCGATGGCTTCATCGCTCCCATTGCCCAAGAACAGGCACTCTTCCCGCACCCCGAGCCGCCCCGCCAGTGCCCGCCGAAGCTCCCGCTGCAGCGGGTCCGGATACCTATTGTACGGCGCGTTGTAGGGAGACTCGTTCGCGTCCAAACACACCTCCGCCTTCAGCCCGGCGGCTTCATCGCGGGCGGAGCGATAGGGTTCCAACGCCAGAATATTCGGTCGCACCAAGCGGCTCAGCTCCTCCGGCAACTCCTCTCCCGCCACAGCGCACGGCTCTGTCTCGTTCCCCGCGACCGCTCGCATTCGCAGACCCATGGCGTGTTTGTGTCCTCCCAACCCCTCTGCCTCCGCCATCAGCTCCACGCAGTGCCCGATGCTCCGCACTCCGACCGGCGTAATCTCCTGCACGGTCATTTTGCGCATGAAACTGTGCAACCCCAAGGAGCTGTACCCCTTCGTACACCCCATGGTGGGGAGGGTGTGGTTGGTGCCGGATGCGTAGTCGCCCGCGCTTTCGCAGCTGTAGTTGCCGATGAACACCGACCCAGCATGCACCACCTCCGCCGCCACTTCTCGCGCCCCCTCCACTGCCAGTATGAGGTGCTCCGGCGCATATTCGTTCGTAAATTCGATAGCCTCCCGCATGTCCGGGAGGAGTACAGCCCGACTGTGCTCCAGTGCCTGCGCCGCAATATCCCGCCTCTCCAGCGTCGCGAGTTGCCGCTCCGTTTCCTTCACCACGGCGTCCAGCACCCCCTCGTCTGTCGTCACGAGCATCACCTGGCTGTCCGGTCCGTGCTCGGCTTGGCTCAGGAGGTCCGCCGCCACGAACGCCGCCTCGCAGGTGGCATCCGCCAGCACCTCCACCTCACTCGGTCCTGCGGGCATATCGATAGCCACTCCGTCCAACGACACGAGCTGCTTAGCGGCAGTAACATAGCGATTCCCCGGTCCGAAAATTTTGTCGACCTTGGGGATACTCTGCGTACCGTATGCCATAGCCGCGATCGCCTGCGCCCCTCCTACGCGGCACAATGTTGTCACCCCACAGAGCTGCACCGCGTAGAGTATCGCCGGATGCAGTCGCCCGTCTCTTCCCGCCGGTGTACAGAGTATCCTTTCCCGACACCCCGCCAGCCGCGCGGGCTCCGCCAGCATGAGCACGGTGGAAAAGAGCGGCGCGCTCCCCCCCGGTACGTAGATTCCCACCCGCGTCAGGGGCACATTGCGTTGCTCACAGAGCACCCCCGGTGCCGTCTCCACCCGCACATCCGGCACCCGCTGCGCGGCGTGAAAACGGGAGATGTTCGCGTGTGCCTGCCGTATGGCTCGCTTCAGCTCCTCCGACAAAAGCGCGACCCCCGCCGCGATTTCTTCCACGCTCACCGTCAAGCTGTCCGGCGCACAGTGGTCGTAGCGCAAATTCAGCTCCCGCAGCGCGGCATCCCCCCCTTCCCGCACACTGCGGATAATGGGCACCACTGTGTCTCGCAGTGCCTCTCGATCCTGCATCGGACGTCGCACCAAATCTGCCCACCTCCCCCGCTCCGGGTTCCGGTCTATGTGCATGCCCCTCATAATACCATCTTTTCGATCGGCAGAACGAGGATTCCCTGCGCTCCCGCCGCCTTAAGTTTCCCGATAATGTCCCAAAACCTCTCTTCTTCCAGCACGGTATGGATACTGCACCAGCCCTCCTGCGCCAACGGCATCACGGTCGGACTCTTGATGCCAGTCAGTTCGCCCAGCACCGCGTCCAGTGCCTCTCGCGGCGCGTTCATCAGCACGTACTTTTTCCCCTGCGCGCTCCTCACCGCGTTGAACCGGAATTTCAGCTCTTCCAGTATCTCGCGCTTTTCTTCTCCCAGCCCCGGATGGGCAATCAAAACCGCCTCGCTCTGCATCACGCTCTCTACCTCTCGTAAGTTATTGCTGATGAGCGTGGACCCGGAACTCACGATGTCAAATATCGCGTCTGCCAACCCTATCCCGGTCGCGATCTCAACCGACCCGGCGATGACATGGATGTGCGCCCGCACCCCCTTCTCCTTCAAGTACTTCCCCAGTATGTGCGGATAGGAAGTGGCAACCTTTTTCCCTTCCAACCACGCCGGTCCGCTGTAATTCTGCTCCTTGGGTACCGCGAGCGACAACCGACATCCCCCGAAGCCCAGCCCCTGCTCCACCCGTACTTCCACCGCCCGCTCCTCCACCTCATTCAACCCCACTATCCCCACATCCGCCACCCCATCCGCCACCGTCTCCGGTATGTCGTCATCTCTCAAAAACAACGCCTCGAGCGGGTACCCCCGCGCCTCCGCCAGCAAGGCTCGCTCCCCCGCATCCATCCGTATCCCCGCTTCTCTCAACAAATCCATCGTGTCTCTATTGAGCCTCCCCTTCGATTGTATGGCTACTCGCAGTCTCGTGCTCATTCCTCCCCCATCCTATCACCTCTCCCCCCTCTCGTCAAGCTCTCCTCCATCGCCTTTTTCTTCTCGCCCTCACCTGACCCCGAGAAGCGTGTTTTCTGCTTTGCCTTCCTCCTCCTTTGCACAACTCCGTTACACCTATCTCCTTCGCTGCGCACCTCGTACTTCCACCCCCCTGTGTGTTCCTGCGACAAACTCATCGCCCACCACTGAGAGCCCTACGCTCCCAAGACAGGCACACCCCGTGCCCGTGCTACACGCAAGGGAAACGGCAGCCCCGAACGAAGCAGACTCGGGACTCGACGTTCTGTATCGCGCTCACTCCCCCCTCTTGAGGGCGTCGCGTATCTCACGCAGGAGCAGCACTTCTTCCGATACCGGGGCAGGTGCCTCCGGCTCAGCATCTTCTTTTGCCTTGGCTCGAAATGAGCACAACACTTTGATAGCAAAGAAAATGGAGAGGGCAATGATGAGAAAGTCCAGCACCGTTTGACAGAAGGCACCGTACTTGAGGACAGCGGCGTCTGCGGCATCGCTCATCTGCCAAGAAAGACCGGCTAGGTCCTTCGTACCACCTGTAACTAACGAGACGAGCGGCATGATGATGTCATTCACGAGAGAAGTGACAATTTTGCCGAAAGCACCACCGATGATGACACCGACGGCCATATCCATCACGTTACCCTTCAGCGCGAATTCTTTGAATTCCCCGATCCATGTGGGTTTGAGTTTTTTGATGTCCATTGTGTTGTAGCGTTGTTTGTGGTTAATAATCAAGTAACATGCTTGAAAGCTTTAAGACCCCACACCGAGCATACCCAAGAGCCACCTCGCTCTGCGGTAAAAATGCAAACCCCACCGGTCGGAACCTTGATGTCGTGGGAGCGGCAAAATCCCTCGTAATCGCCGGTGATGACGGGGGCAAAGCGGATGGCTCCGTTGGAGGAAACACACAACAGGGTTTGCCCCTCAGATACGCCATCAGCAATGCTCTGCCACACGGCGGATATCGCGGCGGGGTCTACCTGCCATCCTTCCGGTACGACCGCCCGCGTGTTCCACAGTTCGATGGTGCGGTTCCCAAGTGCCTCTATTTCTTCATCCGAAAGCGTGTCGGGATCGCTGCCCTGAGCTGCCGCAGCAACGCGTCCGAGCCGCCGTACCACCTCCCATTCCATGCAATTTTCGTCCGGTCCGTAATCGATTTCCGAAAGACGTCCATCTACCTGCACCGGGCAGGGATGCCCCAGCTCTTCCGCCGCAAGTCGGGCAGTTTGAAGTGTGCGCTGCAGGGGAGCGGCGAATATCCCCGTGGGAATGAGTCCCCGCACGACGAGGTAGCGACCGATGCCGCGTGCCCGCTCCTCTTCCGTGAGGGGGAGGTCGGTGCGGGCACCCACGCGGGTGGGAACCTCCCCGGGGCGGAAGGTGTTGCCATGGCGAGCGATGATAAGTGTTCTCACGGTAAAACGAAATCAGGCTAAATCTTCTTCGATGCGCAGGTTGTCGATGATGTATTGGCGGCGTGCATCCGTGTTGTCCCCCATGTAAAAGCGCAACACGTCGCGCAGGTTGTGCGCATTTTCCAAAGTAACGGATTGCAGCCGAATATCCTCGCCGATAAAGTTCTTAAACTCAGCCGGGGAGATTTCTCCGAGCCCCTTGAATCGCGTAATCTCCGAGTTCCTGCCCAGCTGCCTCACAGCTCGGTCGCGCTCGCCCTCCGAGTAGCAGTAAACCGTTTCTTGCTTGTTGCGTACCCGAAACAGCGGCGTCTGTAGAATGAATAAATGCCCCTCACGTATCAATTCCGGGAAGTACTGGATGAAAAAGGTGAGCAGGAGCAGACGAATGTGCATGCCGTCCACATCGGCATCAGTCGCAATGATGACTTTGTTGTAGCGCAGCTCATCGAGGGAGCGATCGACGTTCAGGGCTATGTGCAAAAAATCCAGCTCTTCGTTGCGCTTTTCCTCAAAGAGTGCGGCGCGGTTCATGCCGTAGCTGTTGGCGGGTTTCCCCCGCAGCGAAAAGACCGCTTGCGTCTCCGCATCGCGCGCTGTGGTGATAGAGCCGGACGCAGAATCTCCCTCGGTAATAAAGAGCATCGTTTCTTCCGCACGCCTGTGCCGACTGTCGTAGTGCACCCGACAGTCGCGCAGCTTCTTCGTGTGCACCCTAGCTTTTTTGGCTCGCTCCTTCGCTATCTTCCCCGTCACCCCTGCCACCTCTTTGCGCGTCTTCTCGCTTTCCTTGACTTTCTCCTCGATCGCCGCCGCTATTTCCGGGTTGCGGTGAAGGTAGTTATCGAGTTCCTTGGCAAGAAAGTTGCCGACAAAGGTGCGGATGGTCTCCTTGCCCAGTCCCATGGTGTTGCTGCCGAGGCGGGTCTTGGTCTGCGACTCAAACACGGGCTCAATCACCTTCAAACTGATTGCCGCCTCAATGCACGCTCGTATATCCGCCGCTTCGTAGCTCTTTTTGAAGTAGTTCTGAAGCGTCTTGGCGATGCCTTCCCTGAGGGCGTTCTGGTGCGTTCCCCCCATGGTCGTGTGCTGCCCATTCACAAACGAGTAGTAGGACTCTCCGTACGAATTGCCGTGCGTTATCACTACCTCAATGTCTTCCCCTTCCAAGTGTATCGGTTCATAGAGCGGCTCAACACTCATCTCCTCCCGAAGAAGGTCCAATAACCCATTTTTGGATGTGTACGATTTGCCGTTGTAAACGATGGTGAGTCCCTTGTTCAGGTAACAGTAGCAGCGACACATGCGCCACACAAAGTCTTGATTATATGATGCCTGCTCCGGAAATATCGTGCGGTCGAGGAGGAAGCGCACCCGCGTCCCGTCCGGCTCTTCTGTCGCTTCCGTGCAGTCACTTCCCTCCACTTGCAGCCCCTCGCAAAAGTCCATCGTGCGCACCTTGCCCTCACGGTAGGTCTGAACCGTGAAACGCGAGGATAACGCATTGACTGCCTTTATTCCCACGCCGTTGAGTCCCACGGACTTCTTGAATGCCTCCCCATCGTATTTTCCGCCCGTATTGATCTGCGCCACACATTCGTAGAGCTTGCCCAGCGGTATACCCCTCCCGAAGTCTCGAACCTCACATGTGCCGTCCTCTTCTATCGTGAGGAGTATCTTTTTCCCATTGCCCATCACAAACTCGTCTATCGAGTTATCTATCACTTCCTTGAGTAGCACGTACAACCCGTGATCCGATGACGAACCATCCCCCAAACTCCCTATGTACATGCCGGGACGTGTCCGTATATGCTGCCGCCAATCCAGCGTCTTGATGTCCTCTTCCGTATACGTATTCTCCATATTCTCGCGCTCCCCCTCATCCTACCACGTACACTCGCCTTTTGCAATTACAAACCCAAACCACCACACATCTGTCCCAAATAAATTGGAGGCTTAGTGGTGGGCGATGACTGTGCGGCAAGAAGACACGGGGGTGATCAAGTACGAGGTACGAAGTACGAAGTACGAAGTGAAGAAGTTAGGCGCAACGGAATTGCGCAGGGGGGGTGGAAAGAGGCAAAGCCGAAGCGACGTGTGGGGACCGAATCCATGCCATCCGTGAGGTTGGAGCCCCCTTGGTACGCAAGACGAGAAGGTAGGCGCGAGGCGTACGCATCATATTTGCCCCGCACACCTGCAACCTGCGCCGAACTGCGGCACCACACGGGCATCCCTCCCCGGCTCCGCTACTTCGTACTTCGTACTTCGTACCTCGTACTTCCTATTGTCTTTTCGCCCGGATTGCGGTAAAATGCGGGGCATGAGCGAGGCAGAGAACATCCGGATACGCGGGGCGGCGGAAAATAATCTGAAGGGAGTGAATGTGGAGCTGCCGACGGGAAAACTGACGGTGGTGACCGGACCGAGCGGCAGTGGGAAGACCTCCTTGGCTATCGGAACTTTGTATGCGGAGGGGCAGCGGCGGTACATGGAAACATTCTCGCCTTACGTGCGGCAATTCATGGACAGGATGGACCGCCCGGCTGTGGACGCTGTGGAGAATGTGCCGCCAGCCATCGCCCTCGGACAGCGTAATTCCGTGAAGAACTCGCGCTCGACCGTGGGCACCATGACGGGACTCAACGAGTACCTCAAACTCGTCTTTTCGCGGTTGGCAGTGGGGCACGACGCGGAGGGACACGAGGTGCGCCCGGCGACCCCGCAGGGAGTAACCGACGAGCTCCTGCGCGAGCACGCCTGGGAGGATGCCGTCGTTTGCTTCGGCGTGGAACCGGTGGGTACCTTCGAAGAAATGCGCGCCGCCCTCACGGCACAGGGCTACCTGCGGGTGTGGGTGAAGGGCGAGGTGCTGCGGTTGGAGGAGGTTGTGCAGCGACAGGTGGGGATGAAGCAGTGGTTGCTCGTGCAGGACCGGCTCCGCCTCTCCCCCGAGAGCGGTGCCCGTCTGTCCGAAGCCTTGGAAAACGCGCTGCACCTCGGGCAGAATGTCGTGTACATTTCGCTGCGAGGAAAGAACGGCAAGTGGAAGAAGCCGCTGATTCGACGCAGTGATTGGTACCCCCTGCTCGAGCCCCAACCCGGACTCTTCAGCGGAAATTCGCCGCTCGGGGCCTGCCCCGCCTGCAAGGGCTACGGACGCGCCATCTCTTACGACTACACCAAGGGAATCCTCCCGGAGCTGAGCATCCGCGACGGTGCCCTGAAGATGCTCTCTTCCGAAACGCTCTCTGCCTGTTACCGGGACTTCGAGCGTATCAATAAAAAACTCAAAGCCGTGCGCATGGATGTCCCGTGGAAAGCTCTCTCCCAAAAAGAACGCGATTTCGTGCTGCTCGGCAACTACGGGGACTTGGACGTGTGGCAGGCTTACGAGGAGGGTTATTGGTACGGCTACAGGGGAATTATCGAGGACATGGAGAAGCATTCTCACAAGATGACTGCCCGTGTCTTTCTCTCCTACTACCGCGTCTACAGCGTGTGCCCGGCGTGCGGCGGCGGTCGTCTCCGCCCGGAAGCCCTCGCCTTCACCGTCGGTGGGCTCACTATGCCCCAAGTGCAGGCTCTGCCGATGGATGAATTGCTGGTTTGGTCGGATCAACACGTGCTGCCGCAGGTGGGGGAGGACCGCTCCTTGGCACAGGCGGCGCGGGAGCTGCGCAGCCGCGTGGCGTATCTGTGCGAGGTCGGACTGCCCTACCTGAGTGCCTCGCGCCTGACTCGCTCGCTTTCCGGCGGCGAAATCGAGCGCGTGAGTCTCACCGCCTGTCTCGGGGCTTCCCTCACCGAATCTCTCTTCGTGCTGGATGAACCGACGGTCGGTCTGCACTCCCGCGACACGGGGCGTCTCATTTCTGCCATGCGCAGACTCGCCGCCCGGGGCAATACGCTCGTGGTGGTGGAGCATGAGGAAGCCGTAATGCATGCCGCCGATTACATCGTGGACTTGGGACCGGTCGGCGGCGCGGCAGGCGGTCACCTGATGTATTCCGGTCCGCCGGAAGGTCTGCTCTCGGTACGCGATTCCCTCACGGGGCAATTCCTGAGCGGGCAACGCCGCATCCCCGTCCCGCGCGAGCGGCGTCAACCCACCGGGTATCTGGAAATACGGGGAGCGGAGTGCCACAATCTACACGACTTCGATGTGGACATCCCGCTGGGAGTCTACACCTGTCTCACCGGGGTGTCCGGCAGCGGCAAGAGCTCGCTCGCGTACCACGTGCTCTACGGGTACACCCATCCCGAAGCCCTCGACGACGAAGAGCAGGTGCGCGTGCGGGAAATACGGGGCTTAGAGCAGGTGCGGGAGGTGGTATCGGTCGACCAAAGCCCGATCGTACGCACGCCGCGCTCGACCCCGGCGGTGTACATGAAGGTGTTCGATGAACTCCGCGCTCTCTTCGTACAGGAACCCACCGCTCAGGCGCGTGCCCTCAAACCCGGGTATTTTTCGTTCAACAGCGGGGACGGAAGATGCCCGCGCTGCGCGGGTCTGGGCATGGAGAAGGTGGAGATGCAGTTCCTCTCCGACATCTTTGTACCCTGCGCCCTGTGTCACGGCACGCGTTATACGCCCCAAGCCCTCAGTATCACGCACCGTGGGCTGAATATGGCTCAGGTGCTGGCGATGGATGTGCAGAGTGCCATCCGCTTCTTTTCCGACGAAAAGGGGGTGCACGCCGCCCGAATTGTGCGTGGTCTTGACCTGCTGCGGGAGGTGGGGCTCGGGCATCTCGTGCTCGGGCAGGGGCTTCATACGCTCTCCGGCGGCGAAAATCAACGCCTTAAACTCGCCCGCATCCTCGCGGATTCTCTCTCCGACACCCCTGTGCCCTCGGCGAGCGGCAAGTCGTCTCCCCCGGCGAGCGGCTCCCTGCTCATTCTCGATGAACCCGGTACCGGGCTGCATTTCGCGGATTTGGAGGTGCTGCTGCGGGTGTTTGCGCGTCTGACGGAACAGGGGCATTCCCTGCTGGTCATCGAGCATAACTTGGAGTTGATTAAGGCGGCGGATTACATCATCGACCTCGGTCCGGAAGGCGGGCGCGCCGGTGGGCATCTCGTCGCTCGCGGCACCCCGGAGCAGATAGTATCCCGCTCCCATGGTCACACTGCGTCCTTCCTGAAACCGATGCTCCGCGCGTCCGCCTCCCCCGCGCAGCTGCCCCCGCCCGCCGATGCCGAGCTCGCGGCGTCCGAGGGGGATGCCCCGTCCGGCTGTCTGCGGCTCATCGGCGCGCGGCATCATCATCTCAAAAACATTGATGTGGAGATACCGCTGCACGAGATGACGGTGGTCACGGGGCTCTCCGGCAGCGGGAAGAGCACTCTGGCTTTCGACATCATCTTCGCGGAGGGGCAAAAGCGGTTTCTGGACGTCATGAGCCCTTACGCGCGTCAGTTCACGGAGCGGCTGGAGACGCCGGACATCGACGCCCTCACCGGGCTTCCCCCCACGGTGGCGATCGAGCAGAATCGCTCGCGCGGCGGCTGTAAATCTACCGTCGGCACAATCACCGAAATCGGGCAGTACCTGCGTCTACTTTTCTCGAAACTCGGGCTCCCGCACTGCCCTCATTGCGGGGTGGAGGTGGGGCGTCGCTCTCCTGCCGAAATCCACGCCGCCGTCCGTCATGCCCTCGCGGAGGAGCCTCACTCGCTCTTGCTCGCTGCCCCCACGGTGCGCAATCGTAAGGGACATTACGCCGACCTCGCCCGCCAAGCCGCCCGCAAGGGGTTCCCGTATCTCATCGCCGACGGCACACTCGTCTCTCCCGCAAACTTCTCGCCCTTAGACCGTTACTCCAACCACGATATCGATGTGGTGCTCGCCGAGTTTTCCGCGCGACGCGGCTCTCTCTCCATGAACGGTGCGCCCTGCGATGCCGCCGCTCTCGAGGAATGCACCCTGCGCGCGTTGGAGATGGGCGACGGTTTCCTGCGTCTCGTCCCCGGGCACGATGTGGCTCGCGGGCAACTGTTGGGCACGCGTCTCACCTGCCCGAAGTGCGGTGAATCCTACCCCGACCCGGAGCCTTCCACCTTTTCTTTCAATTCTCCGCGCGGCTGGTGCCCCACCTGTCTCGGGCACGGTCTCGTGCAACAGCGGTCTCGCTCTCACCGCGAGGACGAGGAGGCGCGTCTCAGTGAGCTGGAAAAGGAGTTGCGCTACGACCGCGAAGTGGAGCAGGCTGCCGCCAAGGGGGAGCTCGCCTCCGTGTGTCCGTCCTGCGGCGGTGCTCGCCTCCATCCCTTCGCCCTAGGTGTCACTCTCTTCGGTCGGAATATCGCCGAGTTGGGCGAAATGGACGCCGCGTCCGCTCTCGCCGCCGTGCGCGAGTGGCACTTCTCCGGGCGTGAGGCGGAGATCGCCCGCAATGTCGTGGCTGAAATCGAGCCGCGCCTGCGTTTCCTCCGGGATGTCGGTCTGGGCTACCTTTCCCTGAACCGCTCCGCCGTCTCTCTCTCCGGCGGGGAAATCCAGCGCATCCGCTTGGCTGCCCAGCTGGGTTCTAACCTGCGCGGCGTGCTCTACGTACTCGATGAACCCACGATCGGACTGCATCCGCGCGACAATGAACGCCTGCTCGCCACTATGGATGAACTCAAACACCGGGGGAATACGCTCCTCGTGGTGGAGCACGATGAGGATACGATGCGCCGTGCCGACCGTATCATCGACCTCGGTCCCGGCGCGGGCATCTACGGCGGTCAGATCATCGCCCAAGGCTCGCTCTCGGACATCATCCGCAATCCCGCCTCCGTGACCGGTCAGATTTTCCGCGAGGAGCGCAAGCACCCCTTCTGCGGAAAACGCCTCTCGCTGCGCGGTGTCGAGTGGCTGGAGGTGCGCGGCTGCTCTCTCCATAATTTGAAGGGGGTGAATCTGCGTATCCCGCGCGGACGTCTGACGGTGGTGTCGGGTCCCTCCGGCGCGGGTAAAACCTCGCTCATTACGGACACGCTCGGTCCCGCTTTCCGGCGGGAGTCCGGGGACTCGTCTGTCCCGCGCACTTGGCTCTCCACGAAGGGGCTCTCGTCCGTCCGTGCTCTCTATCAGGTGGATCAGTCGCCGCCCGGAAAAACTCCCCGCTCGACCCCGGCTACTTACATCGGAATTTTTGACGAAATCCGTAAGCTCTTCGCGCAGTCTGCCGATGCGCGTCGGCTCGGCTTCGATGCCTCCCGCTTCTCGTTCAATACGGCGTCCGGCAACTGCCCGGTCTGCAAAGGCACCGGCTTCATCCGCCGCGAAATGGACTTTTTGCCCCCCTGCCCCGTGCCCTGTGAGTCCTGTCGCGGCGCGCGTTATAACTCTCGCACCCTGCAAGTGCGCTTTCGCGGGAAAAATATCGCCGAAATCCTCGACCTCAACATGGAGCAGGCAGCCGAATTCTTCGAGGGGTTCCCCCGCCTCGTCGATCCCCTCCGTCTCCTCTGCGACACGGGGCTGGGTTATCTCTCTCTCGGACAAGCCGGAAACACGCTCTCCGGCGGTGAAGCCCAGCGCATCAAACTCGTCGCCGAGCTCATCAAGGGTCGCCGCGCCGCTCTCTCTGCCATCCGTCGCGGTCGCCCCCTGCCCCAAGACCTCTACCTTATCGAGGAACCCACCATCGGTCTCCACCCGCAGGATGTCCGTATGCTCGTCCGAGTCCTCCGCCGTCTCACAGACCTCGGCAACACCATCGTCGTCATCGAGCACAACCTCGACCTCATCTGTGAAGCCGACTTCCTCATCGACATGGGGCCCGGCGCGGGAAATGACGGCGGCACTATCGTCGCCCAAGGTACCGTCGCCGACGTGGCTCAGTCCCCCATCGCTCCCACGGCACCTTTCATCCGACGGGAATTCTCATCTGTCCTAGTAAAGTGAAAGGCTTAGCGACAAGCGATGTCTTTCTCGCAGGAAAACGCGGGCGCATTCAGGTAAACGCACATTCCAACAAACCTTCAGGAAAGTCGAAAAATAAGACTTTTACACCTTATAGGGGAAGGTGTGGATAAGCTTTGAACAAATAGCATCAACCGCACTCTCGGTGATCGCGTACGAGGAGATGACAGATTGAATCAGTGCCTTGTCCACAATCTGGGCGTTGATATCTATTTTTCGGTGATGAGTAAGCCCGAAAGCAGAGTAATAGTCATGGAATTTGTAGTCTCCGCCACACAGCCGATCAGTTGCCACAAGGCGGGTGTTGGGGATGTGATTATCGTTTTTTTAATACGATGTGCGGCTATGAAATGTATTGTTTGTTCTTTATCAGACGCTCGGATGTAAAATATGTTAAAAAAATATATTTTCTCCTCTCCCTGAAAACCACAAATTTTATTTGTAAATCATTTATATCAAGTGTTTTATAAAATTAAGCTTGACTATCTCATTAAAAAAGAGACAATGGGAGGAGGGTTGGGTCTCTCGGAGCTCTTATGTTGCCCGAATAAGGCATTGATGGCGGGCAAGGGTGTGACGCGGCCCAGTAGTCATGCCGGAAATTTCGATTATAGTACCTGTCTACAATGTGCAACCCTACCTACGGGAGTGCATGGAGAGTCTCGTAAGACAGACATTTCGCGACATCGAGGTCATCTGCGTAGATGACGGCAGTACAGATGGTTCACCCGGTATTTTAGCGGAGTATGCAGCTATGGATGCCCGGGTGAGGGTGTTCAGTCAGCCCAACAGTGGTCAAGGCAAGGCGCGCAACAGAGGTCTGGTCGCAGCAAATGCTCCGTTCATCATGTTCTGTGACAGCGATGATTGGTATGCACCCACCATGTGTGAGAAGATGTATGCCGCTATGCAGGGAAGCGCAGACATCGCGATATGTGGAGTACAGGAGGTGACGGAAGAAAGGAGAGCATTCACTTCGGGGAAGTATTTTGATCTACCCGCTGAAGGTGAAGTAGATGCGGATGATGACATGCTGGAGCGTTGCAATGTTTGCCCGTGGAACAAAATTCATCGTCGCGACATATTGGAACGGGGACAACTACGATTCCCGGATGGTCTCCGTTTTGAAGATGAGTATTTTTTCGCGGCTTATTCCGCTTACGTGCAGCGCATCGCGTTCGTGCCGGATAAACTCTGTTACTACCGACGACGGAGCAATAGCACTATGGGACAGGTAGTCGGCGGTGCTGCCGAATATACGGGAGATTATGCACGCATAGCTAACCGTATATGGTTATACCATGAGAAACGCGATCTCGTTTCGCGCCGACTCCCATACTTGGCAAATGTCTGGTTGAAGCTCTGCGCACTCGCACTGGATATGGGTACCACTCCTGCGGAGTGTTCGGAGATGGAGAGCGAAATGATCGCTTTTGCCGAGGCGCATATAGCTCCTTGCACCGGAATGCCTTTCGTTGCCGGGCAGCGTTTGAAATTGCTCATGGAACATCGCTGGGTAGGAAAGCATAAACATTTGGGTGGTCTCATACTGAGTCGGTGCAAAGAGAGAGTTTTCTCGGGTGGCTGCATGATCAGGAGAAAGTATTATTGGATGGGAGTGCGGTGTTGGTCGCGTCGGCAACTTTTTTCCGTCCCCGAAGAGTTCAATTAAACGGGATACCCCTCCGATAATACTTTTTTCTGAGTTTGCGGCATTTCGATGAAACCCGCTCCTTACACCGGCTCAGTATGTGCCCCCCCATGCACTGATGCAAACCTACCCACCGATGTTCCGAGAGCAGTCGTAAGTCACACCTGTCCCAATAAAATTTTCGAGAATCGCCACAATGCTAATCCCCATGTGGGTTTCACACGATCTGCACACTAGGGGGGCATCCACCTCACAGCTGCATCGATTTGTCCCCCACGCGTTTCTTCGGCTTTGCCTTCTTCCAACTCCCCTGCGCAACTTCGTTGCGCCTAACCTCTTCACTTCGTACTTCGTACCTCGCCTGCCACACGTACCGGCACCGCTTCACCACATCTCCCATTACTCCCGTACTTCCCCGCACACCACCGTTGCCCACCACGCACCTCTCTCCACAGCTTTGCTACTTCGTACTTCGAATTATGCTCCTTTCATCCGCCGTGAATTGCATATCCCGAAACCCACCGCAAGTTCGGATTGAGGGGTACAGTCTCATCACATTGCTGACACACTCGGTCGAGTTATCGCATTACGAATACGATGCCCTATGTCGTTGCTGTTATAGGCAGATAATCAACATTTTATGCTGTTGAATGGTGGCAGATGCGTGGCTGAGGTCGGACGATATTTGGCCGGGCGTGCTCAAAAAAAACGCTTTTTTTCAAGGGGGAAGGCATTTTTTACTTGCGCATCGCATTCGTAATGAGATATACTGATGTCGGATCACGCAGCGGAAGGCGTCCAACCGGACGGTCGGCGTTTTCCCTGTGTCCGTCTCTTATCCACTCGTTCACAGATTATGAAACTTCGTCTCCCCCACGGTCTCCGCAAGGCTCTTTTGGCTTGCCTTGCTGCTTTCGCTTTGCCCCTCACCCTGCCAAGTACGCTTTGTACTGCCTCAGGGGTCGCGGTCGTTTCGTTCCTCGCCTACCTCACCGGAGAACAGGCAAGGGCGGAGGACATTACTGTGGGTGAGAACGAAAACGTGCAAGTGTCCCAAGACGAGACATACGACAATTTGCTTCTCGGCGGTAGCACGGGTGGCGATAATACGGGGTTGAGCCTTGGCGCGCACACGGTGACTATTACCGGAACACTCCAAGACACAAGTGGTCAGAACTACGACCTTCGCGTGAACGGCAATAAGACAGATGAAAGCGGCAAGCTCGTGCTGGAACAAGGCGGTACCATGGGGGGGATTTTGAAAGCGTTTGACAAAGCAGATATCGAGTTAGGTACAGCAGGTGGGGCGTCCGGTGTGACACTATCCGTCGGAGGCCTCGGCGGCAATGATTTCGAGATCACGACGGCTGACACCACGCACGGGGTCACGCTCAAGGTCACCGGCACGGGCGGAGCGGCTTTGGGGGGATTGGCAGAAAACACCGGTGCAGACACAACAAAGGACGATATATCCTCCATCATCGGTCCCAATGTGACCTTGGAGTTGGCAGACAGTGCCGCGCAGAAGCTTTCCGGAATAAATGTGCAGGGGAAGGTCAAACTCGGAGCAAACTCTGTTCTTACCTCCGAATGGGTGGAGTGGGGCGGCAAGCACAACATCCTCGCCGGTGGACTGGAGGGCGATGGCACACTGGCGGTGAACAACAGCACGCTGCATCTGGAAACAACGGCTGTCACCGATTTTGCGGGTACGTTGAGTGTGGGTGAAACGGGCATCTTCAATATGTCGGTAGGTTTCTCCGCCGGTACTGTCACGCTTGCCGCCGGCGCGCGGGTGCAGGTGTCGGGTGGTACCCTGAAGGCAGGTACGTTGAGCTTAGCGGGTAATGCCACGCTGGATTTGTCCGGCAATCCCGGTTCTGCGCTCTCCTTCGGCGCAATCTCGCGAACGGATGGCACTCTTACTGTCATACTCACCGGATGGGATAGTGCGCAGGGTTTCCAACTCTTTGACAACACAGACGCTCAGTGGGATGCCCTGTGGTCCGCAATCAAAGACTCTTGGTCGAATATCTTTACCTTTCAGGGTGCCGATAATGCAAAGCTGAACGCGCTCGGCAGGTTGGTGAGTGCAGATGCTCCGGAGGTCCTGACTTGGAATGTCAACAACGGTACGGACAATGTTTGGGGTACGGGTCACATGAATTGGGGTGATTCTCCCGCCGACTGGACTCCCAATTCGGACGCCCTGTTCAGCGACGTGAACGGAGAGGAAGTCACGGTTGAGGGTGCTGTGACTGCGGGCAGTGTGGTAGTGAGTCAGGGTACCGGTTGGACCTTCAAAGCAAAGGAAGGCACAGACAATACATTGACCGCGAGCTCTCTGTCGGTAGCGAGCGGGGCAGAGTTGACGGTTGTCGGCTTCTCGAATCAGGGCAACAGCATGGGCGTAGTGCGACTCGGTGCCGGTGCTAAACTCATTCTGCAGGGGGCGCAGACGTGGACGGGAACCAGCAATTGGAATAATTATGCGACCGGGGCCGGCGAGGTGGTGTTCATGGGGATGGGTAAGCAGGAAGTGAAGGGTGCCGACAGTGGCGGGGGCATCTTGTGGGCTTTCACCAGTAACAATGAAAATGCGGGACACGACCTCGGCAGTTTGCGTTTAAGCACGTGGGAGGACGGTGGGGGGGCGGAAGCGGATCTGCACACTACGCTGTACATGACGGGAGAAATGGGGAACAAGACACATCATGGACTTGCCAATATCGCCAATATTTGGGTAGACAGCGGCAACTCCTTTGTAGTCGGCTGCTCAGCCCTAGGTATTATCGAACAGGAACGCCACAAGGGTGATACGCTGCACTTGGCTGGGTATGGTTCCGGGGAGGAGTACGCTAACGGAAAGACTGCGGATGCGGCTCTGATGTTTGTGCGTGCGGATGACAATCGCCGCGCTGTTTATTGGAATATCGAAGCCACGGAAAATACCTCCATCAGCGTGACGGAAGAGGCGGCGTCGCCACCCGGCAGTGATCAACAGTACTGGACACTGCTGGGGAAGTTCTATAACAACGGGAAGGTAGTGGAGAAGAAAGGAGACAAGCGTCTCGTACTCGGGGAAAGCTTCACTGCGGCGGCGGACGCAGCGTCCGAGGGAGGCACTGGCGGCGGCACGTGGAAGGTTTCTGCGGGGACACTGGAGCTCGCCTACACGGCGGCGGACACGATGTCCGGTTGGACAGTAGAGCTTCTGGCGGATGGTACGCTGCTTGCCACGAAGGACGCGAAATTGGCGAAATTGACCACCACCGAGGGGAGCGGAACCTTGGAGGTAAACGGCGGGACGCTGACGCTCGGTACGGCAGAGGGGGCTACCCTCACCAACCTCACACTCGGACAGGGAGCTACGGCGGGGCATCTGGTCGTGAATGCCGGGAGTTTCACCATTTCCGGCAGCCTGTCGTGGGGGAGCGGCAGTTCCCTCATGTTGGGTGGTTCGCAGCAGACGATTACGTTGAGCGGGGAGAATTGGGCGCAGACACTTGCAACTGCCCTTGAAAGTGCAGATGGGAAGCTGACCATTGAGTTAGGAGCCAACTTCTTAAATGGGGTGATCGGCAGTAGTTTTGACCTATTCCCCGGCGAAGTCGACATCGAGGACTTCACGCAGTACTTCGATGTGGCAGGTTTGGATCAATTCGATCCCGAAAAATATAAGAACTTACAATTCACCCCTGAAGGTACATTGACTTGGGAGCAGGGACTGTATTGGTCGCCGGAGGTGAGCGGTGGGCAACCGACCTTGACCGTGGGCGATACGGGGGAACACACGTGGAGTGATGAAAGCGGCGGACAGGTGGCGGATGCAGCATGGAAAGATGACAGAGACGTGCATTTGGAAGCCGAAGAAGGCGACATCGCCGTGACGGTGGTGAGTGACGTGACCATGGCATCCCTGTCGCTCGCTGCGGGAACCGCAGAGTACACATTCAGCGCGAGCGATCCTCGGAACGTGAAAGTGGCAGGTACCTTAGAGAACAATGCCGTGTTGACGGTGGGGGAAAATGTCTCGTTCGAGCTGAACGGGAGTTACGCAGGAAATGGTACTCTGAAGCTCACTGAAGGCGGTACGATCACGGTCGGGAACGAGAACGCACTGAGCGGTGCGGTACTGGATTTGGGCGGTGGAACCCTGAACAGCGCAGAGGACGTTGCAAATATCACGGTTCACGCCAAGGAGGTGTCGGTGAGCGGGGAAACGACCCTGAGTGGGGTGACGCTCGCGGGTACGCTCACCGGAGATGAGGGCGGCAACGTGGTTCTGAAAACAGGTGACACCGCCGGGCTTTCCGGCGACATCTCCGGGTACAAGGGCACTCTGGATACCGGCGAGGGCGGCACGTGGAAGCTGAGCGAGAAAGCATTGGGTGGGACAGTGGGGGCAGCCGTGAGCGGCAAGGGCGTCGTGCAGTTCAACGGGGAAGCGACGTACAGCGGCAAGGTGGAGGGGGACGTGACACTGGAGGAGCTCGGGGACGGGGAGTTGACGGTACTTTCCACGGAAAGCACCGCCGGTGCCAAGTTGAAAGGCAAGATTACCCTCGGGAACGCGGACACGGAGGCGAAATGGAACGGCTCAGAAGTGATGGAAGGTAGTGCGGTCACACTGTCCAACGTGACACTGGGAGCAGGTGGGTTTAAGACCAAGGGGGAGGGAGCCAAGGTGTATGTGGAAACGGCACCCGCGCCGGAGGCACCGGCAGGGGTGGCGACGTATGCCGCCGAACCGACGGGCGGGG
>CAYRJI010000020.1:0-26144 GCA_964424645.1 uncultured Akkermansia sp.
CCGTCGAAGGAGAAGCTCCGGCGACACCGGAGGTAGCACTGACGGCGGCTGAAGGAGACGAAGCCGCTGATCCCGGCACCTCCGGCGGACAGCAGCTCGTCTTACACGGTACGCCGGTATCCGGCGAGGATAGTCCTTGGCGGCAGGCTGTTAGGAGTGGTAACTCCGCTGCCGGTATCTCCTTGATCGTAAACGCCATCCTTGCGGGTGTGCAGAGTGATGTGTTCGTGGGTGTGCGCGATTCCATAGCGCATAAGATAACTACGGGCGATGCAGCCGGTGCTGCGCGCATCGCCGCTGCGGTAGCCGGGAGCACGGTCACGGCAGTTTCCTCCGCCGTGGATGACGGTCTGCGCGACCACCTGCTCCGCATGCGCGGCTATGCCCAGCAGCCGAATGTCAAGGTCGATGAGGGCAAACGGAAGTTGCATTTCTGGGTGACACCGGAGGTGAACTTCGCCCGAGTTGACGCGGACGGAGATGAAAGCGGCTACGATATGGACAGCTGGGGCGGCAACTTGGGGGCGGATATGCAGGTGCTCAACGAGAGCTCCCGCGTCGGGCTTGCCCTATCGGCTTCGTACGGTGACTTGGATGCCGACGCCGCCGACAGTGCTGACGGGTCAATCGACAGTTACTACCTGAGTCTGTACACTCACATACGCACCGGTAAGTGGTTGCACACCGGTATCCTAGCTCTGGGTACTCACTCGGCGGACCTCGACCGCACGGTCAATTACGATACGGGTGTGTACCGCACAAACGGCTCGACCGATGCTTTCAGCGCGGGGCTCTTCTACGAGTTGGCGTACGATGTGAAGCTGGATAAGGACGGGAAGCAACTGCTGCAACCGCACGTGCAGATGATGCTGCGGCACACGTCTGTCTCCGGCTGGAGCGAGGGTGCGCCCGACGGTATGGGGCTGATTGTGGATGACAACGATGCCACCACCTTCACTCTCGGTGTGGGTACCCGCTGGGTGAGTTTCTGGAATACCGGTGCCGTCAACAGGAGTGTGCGTACCGAACTCGGGGCTACCATCGCGCAGGACTTCGGTGATACGCAACCGGAAGCGGATGTTGCCCTGCAGTCTAACCCCGGATTCCGGCGTACCGTGCGCGGTTCCGAGGCGGGCAATACTTCGGTGCAACTCAGCGCGGGTGTGTCCGTCCCGGTGTCCAACACCGTTCAGATTTTCCTGAACGCCGCGAGCACCTTGCGCACGGACTCCTCGACATGGGGGTTAGGTCTCGGAGTCCGAGCCTCCTTCTAGCTCTTCGTTCGGACGTTTCATATAATATAGGGTTTGGTTTTCTCGTGCAGTCATTGCATCCCGCGGTGGCTGCACGAGTTTTTTTGCTTGTCCCCCGCGAAAAGTGTGATAGAATGTCCTGCGAGATGGAGCAGGAAGGGACATTCGCAGAAAGGGTGAAGACTAGGAAAGCTAAATTGGAGCAAGCTTTCGCTGAGTCGGCGCGTGTTGCTACTTCAAAAACTTCTCGTGGCAATGTTTACCTCCTCCTCGGGAAATATGCCACACGACGTGACCTTGATGTCCGTCTTGCACGCGTCGTAAATTTCCTCAAATCCTTCTGATTGTACTGCGGTCAGTATGTCATTGAACAAACACCGCTTTGTTGCTGAATTTCATGAAGCGGAATCAGCAATCAAAAAGTATGAACGCCTAAGTTCTGAGACAGCCATACCATCTATCAATGAGCTACGCTACGCGACCTATCATGTCGTAGAAGCCATTGAAGCAGAAGAGAATGGACAGGATACGCTCGCTGATGAAATGTGGGATAGGGCTGTACGACACGCAAGGCGAGCCAAATTTGACGTGATGGAGTTTCATGTCGCTCTCTGCATGGACAGAGTGGAAAAAGCCAAGGAATCGTATGCTGGCTATGAAGCACTGGCGGCTTCGTTGATCCCGAGCTTTTTCAAACACAAGAAAGCTTTACGAGCACTTGCATCTGAAATTGAACATTTAACAGAACTCGATAAAGAATCTCCGGCTTCCATAAAACTCTGTGAAAAGCAAATCCGCATTGCCGGTGCGTTCTTGCGGGACTTTGAGTTGGCGCAGGATGCCCTTTTCACGGAGATTGAACGTCGTGAAGCTTTCCGTGCAGAATCTCAGTCAAAAGAAAAGAAACAAACGCGTATCTCATGGCTCCAGTGTGTGGTAAGTGCTGTCCTTGGTACTGTGCTGGGCGGCTTGGTTACATGGGTCTTTTTCTGTTGAGCATGGGTTGCGTGTAGATGCGATGGGGAAACTGAGCCGCAGATCATGAACCGCCATTCCTCCACCGCACCCCTATTGTTTCCGCTTTGCGTTCGTCCATCCACCCGCGCAACTCCGTTGCGCCTAACTCCTTCACTTCGCACTTCGTACTTCGTACCTCGTACTTGATCACCTCCCCTTTCCCCTTGCCTTTTTCCCCTTTTTGTGTTAGCATGACCCCACGATGATCACAGACCGTCAGGGCTTGCAGAAGTGGGCAGATCGTGCTCGCGCGCAAAAGCCGGAGCGCACGGCGTTAGACTTGGAGGCGGACAGTTTGCACCGCTACGGGGAGCTGCTCTGCCTGATTCAATACGCCGACGAAAGCGGTGTGGAAATCATCGACCCCCTCACCGTGGACGACCTGCGTCCGTTCCGCGACTGGTTAGTCGGGGCACGAGTCTGGATGCACGGCGCGGATTACGACATCTACCTCCTTCTCCGGACATTCGGTACCCTGCCCGCCATGATCCTCGACACCCAAATTGCGGCACGCCTGCTCGGTTTTGCGCAATTCGGACTCGCGGCACTGGTCGAGCGTTTCTACGGCATCAAACTCAACAAGAGCAATCAGAAAGCCAACTGGGGGCTGCGTCCCATCCCGCAATCGATGCAAGCCTACGCGCAAGGTGATGTCAAATACATGCTCGATATGGCTGACCGGCTGTCGGAACAACTGAAAGTCCTCGGCAGATATGATTGGTTTTTAGAAAGTTGTGAATACAACACGGAGCAAGTCCGCCGCCGGATGAACTCCGACCACACCGAGCCTTGGCGCATTCGCGGCTCTGGCTCCTTGGGACGTCGGGGGCTCGCCGCCTTGCGTGAATTGTGGCACTGGAGGGATTCCGAGGCACGTGAGGCTGACAAACCGGCGTTCATGGTCTGCTCCAACGAGGAGCTCCTTCGCCGGAGTGCCGTGTTGCAGGACTTCGGCGTGTTGCCGCCGCCGCGCGGCAGCCGAAGACGTATCTCGCGTTACAGAGCTGCCGAACGTCGCTTCCGTCTCCTCGATGAATACGAGTATCCCCTCCGGCGGCACCGCGCCGAACAAAAACATCTCGGCGTGAAGTACGAACAGAGCTTGGAGCACTGGTTGGGCAGGCGGGACGCCCTCGCCGCGCGCCTCGGCATTGATGCCGGGCTCATCGCCACACGCGCGCAGGCGGAGCTCATCGCGGAGGACGAGGCGTCCGGGTTGGCTGCTCTCATGCGCTGGCAGCGTGAGCTCCTGCTCTCTTCGGTGAACGTGTAACCGCGTATGCCTCGCCCCTCCCCGAGTACCCGCCGCCTCGGTTGCGCCGAACTCAAGCGCGTCCTCGTGCTCATGCTGCCTCTCTATCTCGCCAATCTGATGAGTGTGGGCATGGGAGTCACCGACACCATCGTGGCGGGTCGCGCCGGTACAACTGCGCTGGCAGCCGTTGCCCTCGGCACCTCGGTTACCGCCCCCGTCATGGTCTCCGTGGGGGCGATTTTGAGTATTATCGGTCCGATGATCGCGCGGTGTGTGGGTGCCGGTCAGGAAAGCCGCATCGGTCTCTTGCTGCACAACGCCAAGTTGCTCTGCGTGGCTCTCATGGTGCCGGAATTCCTACTGCTCTACGCGGGCAGTTGCGCGTTCCCGTACATCACGGATTCCCCACTCATGGCGCAGGAAGCGCGCCGCTACGTGTATTTCGTGATGCTCGCCATCCCGGTCTCGCTCCTCATGCGCGTGGTGCAGGGCTGCTGGGAGGGCTACGCGCAGACCCGTCCGGCGATGGTGGTGTGTCTGCTCGGTTTACTGCTCAATATCCCGCTCAACTACGCATGTGTGCTGGGGTGGTGGGGTTTCCCCGCCCTCGGTGGAGCGGGCTGCGGTCTGGCTACCGCGATCGTGCATTGGCTGATGTGCATCACCCTACTGATCATGCTGCTGCTTTCTCCGCAGCACGCGGCTGTGGCTCGGCGACTGCTTTCCCTGCGCCACCGCGCGGGTGCCTTTTTCGCTCGGGTGCTTCGGCTGGGGTTCCCCCTAGGTGTGGCTTCCTTGTGCGAAATGAGTTACTTCTGCGTCATCATGCTCGTGATAGCTCCCTTGGGGGCGCAGATGGTCAGTGCCCAGCAGATTGCCATCAACATCTCGAGCGTCCTGTTCATGTTTCCCCTCAGTCTGAGCATCGCCGTTTCCATTCGCGCCGCCTATCACATCGGCGCGGGGAATCGGCATTCCTTTCGCCTCATGGTCAGCTCCGTTTCCCGCTTCATGTATGCCGCCACCCTCGTCTTTATGGCTGCGGTCATCCTCTGGCGCAGAGAAATCATCTCGCTCTACACATCCGACCCCGCAGTGCTCGCCACCGCCTCCGTCCTCGTGGTACTCTGCGCGGTCTACCAATTCTCGGACGCCACGCAGGCTTTGATGGCGGGTCTACTGCGCGGCTGCCACGACACGTCTATCATCACTTGGGCAAATATCGGCTGTTACTGGCTCTTCGGCTTCCCCCTTTCGGTCATCCTCATCCGCACGGATTGGCTCCTCCCCGCCATGGGTCCGCAGGGTGCTTGGTGGAGTTTCATCCTCTCGCTCTCTCTCATTGCCCTCGTATTCCGCCGCCGCTTCCTCGCCACCTCCGCCAAGCTCTTCCCCGAGCAACCGCCCACCTCGACCGCTTCCCCTCCACCGAACCCTTAATCTCTTTCTTAACAAACAAACAATCAAATGACTACGCATCATTTATTACTCAATGACAACCACAGTATCCCGACGATTGGCTTCGGGGTATTTCTGATTCCCATCGGCGGTCCTACCTACACCGCCGTGCGGCTTGCCCTCGATGCCGGTTACCGCCATATCGACACTGCCGCCGCTTACTTCAACGAAGAAGACGTGGGCAAGGCGGTGCGTGACAGCGGCATCCCGCGTGAGCAACTCTTTATCACGAGCAAACTCTGGATTTCCGACTTGGGGTATGCCGGGGCTCAGCGCGGTATCGCGCGTTCTCTGCGTAAGTTCGGGATGGATTACATGGACCTCTACCTCATCCACCAGCCCTACGGCGACGTGCTCGGTGCTTGGCGTGCCATGGAGGTAGCCCGTGAGCAGGGGCTCATCCGTTCCATCGGTGTCTCGAATATGACCCCGACCATTTACAATAAGTTTGTCCCGAACTTTTCAGTCAAACCGGCTGTCAATCAAGTGGAATTCAACCCGACCTTCCTCCAACGCGAGCTGCGCGCATGCATGCAAAAGGACGGCACTGTGCTTGAAGCGTGGTATCCTCTGGGGCATGGTGACGCCGCTTTGCTGCGTTCCCCCGTCATCACCGACCTCGCCCAGAAGTACGGGAAGAATGCCGGTCAGATTATCATCCGCTTCGAACTTCAGGAAGGGGTGGTCTCTCTGCCGAAATCCGTGAATCCTCAGCGGATTAAAAGCAACCTAGAGGTCTTTGACTTCGAGCTCTCGCCCTCCGAAATGCAATCCATCCGCTCCCTCGACACCGGCAGGGGCAAACACGATCCGGACGCCCCGGGCATGGGCGAAGCCCTCAGCAAAGCGATCGTCATCAAGGACTGACATCTAGGGCTTTTCTCGCTCCCTCCCCGGAGGAATCCGCAGTCCGCCCCCGTAGGTGCCTTATGCCCTTTTTCGCGGGACAACCCCCACCGCCGCGACAAAGCGTCACGGCGGTCTCCTGCCCCCCCCTGTGGCGGGATGTACCCGGTTTATTTCCCGAAATACCGCTTCAGCAAGCCGTCGAAGCCCTTGCCGTGCCGCGCCTCGTCCTTGCACATCTCGTGCACGGTGTCGTGGATAGCATCGTAGCCGAGCTCCTTGGCACGCTTGGCAATCGCGAGTTTCCCGGCACAGGCTCCGAACTCCGCCTCTGCCCTCAACTCCAAGTTCTTCTTGGTATCCGGATGCACCACCTCACCGAGCAACTCGGCAAACTTCGCCGCGTGCTCCGCTTCCTCAAACGCGTACCGCCTGAATGCCTCGGCTACCTCCGGATAACCCTCCCGCTCTGCTTGACGACTCATAGCCAAGTACATGCCCACCTCGCAGCACTCCCCATTGAAATGATCCCGCAAGCCCTGCACGACTTCGGCATCCAGCCCCTGCGCGACCCCTATGCGATGTTCATCGGCATATACCTTCTCCTTGCCCTCTTCGATGAGTTCGAACTTGTCTTCGCCCTTGACTCGGCAAACCGGGCACGACTCCGGGACTCCATCACTCTCGATGATCGCCCCGCATACTTTGCATCTGTATTTCATAACCTTCTGTAATGTGTGATTCCGGGCTCCCGCCACATCCGACGTCAACCCGCTTCCATTTTATCTGCTCACCCCATCCGTGTCAATTCCCAAGTTTGACACCGCGAAAACACAATCGAGCAAGAGAATTGCGCACCACATCCGCCGCCCCCCGGCTCTGCTGCTCCGTACTCCCGTCCCCCTCTATTGCATTTTCTTGCCCCGAATGCGTGAGTTTGTGCTTGCCATGCGGGATAATTTCGCGTATAGTTCTTCGCGCACTGCGGCATGCTTGCCTCTTTCGGTGCCTTTTCTCAGGGCGGGTGTCAGAGTGGTCGAATGAGCACGATTGGAAATCGTGTGTGCGCCAAAAGCGTACCGAGGGTTCGAATCCCTCCCCGTCCGCTGGTTCGGTAGTGAGCGATGTGCGTTTTTTGTTGATTTGGCATGCTTTGGTTTAGGAAAAAGAAATGCAAGCTGTGCGGCAGGGTGCGGCAAGAAATGTTATTGTACGCAAAGAGAATGCAGCCGCAAATTCAACTTCTTACGTCATGCATCGAGCGTGTCCTTGCTGTCCATATCTTCATCACGCTTTCCATCCCCTATAATTTCTTTCTTCATCTGAGCTGTAAGCGCACTAAGAATTCCTGCGATTGATCCGCAGAGACCGGTGTACATGAAAACAGCCGCATACTCGCCGTTGGGCCAGTCATGATAGAATTCTTTCCCTGAGAGTAGAAAGGCACATGCCATTGCGAACCAAATATTCATTTTAGCGAATACTCGACACACAAAGAAGTTTATGGAAGCATTTAGGAGCAAAGGAGGAAAAAACTCCGAATACCAAATCTTGAAAGAAGCATCGGGCGAAAAAAAGTATGCACCGAGAGCCCCAACTAATATTAAACCATGCAAGACATGACTCAATTTCTTGCGCCATCCTTCCTGCCCGACATTTTCCCTTTTTTTCATAACATCTGTTTCCTTTCATGTAGTATGGCTAGAAATATTTTCCCGAAAATCCGACCAACCCGACAGCTTATACCACGATTTATCCGGAGAATCAAGCCATTTTACACGCCCGTCAGAGCAACGTAGATTGCAAGGATGAACGTGACGCGAGGCGGAGTCGTTGCCTTGGCGGGAGGGCGGTTGCGACCCTGCATCAACTTCCCACCATATAACCCCGCGCCACAGCTCTGCAGAAGCATCTTCCCTGCTCACCCGCTCGGCACCACCCCATCCCACACCTCCGGTGAACAAAACCCGGTCCGCATTACAACACATGGTGTCTTCATACCATCCATCACACACGCTACTCCCCGCCACATCCGCTTGCTTCCCCACAACCACACGCACCACCGCCACACACGCCCGCGCATCTCCATCCCGCATCCCCCTCCCCGACTCCGCCACTTCGTACTTCGTACTTCGTACCTCGTACTTCCTGTTCCCCTTGCATTGTGCGGGACATCGTGGTAAGATACGGGCATGGAGATTACCCTGACTGACCCGCTGGATATGCACTTGCACGTGCGGGATGGGCAGATGCTCCGGCTGGTGACGCCGCTGAGTGCGCATCCCTTTTCCGGGGCGGTAATTATGCCGAATCTCGTGCCGCCGGTGGCGGATGTCGCGGGCATGGTGGGGTATATGCAGAGGGTGACGGATGCCGCGTGCGGGGAAGCTTTTGCGCCGCTCATGACCCTCTTTTTCCGCAACTACAGCGAGGAGGAGCTCGCCGCCGCGCGCGCCTGCCCGGTTTTTTTCGGCATCAAGCTTTACCCCGCCGGTGTGACCACCAACAGCGAGGCGGGAGTGCGGCATTTGCGGGACGCCCACCCGACGCTCCTCTGCATGGAGCAGATGGGCATCCCCCTCTTGGTGCACGGCGAAAGCTCCGGCTTTGTGCTGGACCGCGAGTCGGAGTTCCTCCCCATCTACCGCACCTTGGCTGAAAGCTACCCCAAGCTGAGTATCTGCATGGAACACATCACCACCGCCGCCGCCCTGCGGCTACTGGACGAGTACGAGAACCTGTGCGCTACGATCACCCTGCACCACCTGTACACGACACTCGATGATGTGCTGGGTGGACTCCTGCGACCGCACCTTTACTGTAAGCCGGTACCGAAGCGTCCGGAGGACCGCGATGCCCTGCTGCAAGCGGCTCTGAGTGGGCATCCGCGCGTGATGTTCGGCAGCGATTCCGCCCCTCACCCCCGCTGTCAGAAGGAGAGCTGCGGCTGCGCGGCAGGTGTATTCAGCGCACCGGTGGCACTGCAGGCTCTAGCCGCCCTCTTTGCCGAGCACGGGGCATCTGAGCACCTCCAAGCTTTTGTCAGTGATAATGCCCGCCGCCGCTATTCCCTCTCCCTCCCGCACAAAAGGGTCTTTCTCTCTGATTCCCAGGAGTTAGTTCCCGCCGAATACCGGGGATACGGGCAACGAGTCGTCCCGCTCCTCGCGGGACAGCCGCTTGCGTGGAGCATCAACAAGGTAGAATCCGTGTGATGGAAGACGTACATCTACCCGGGGCGGACGACCTACGCGAGTTGCTCGTGCAAATTGCCGAAGCTTCTATGCCCTTCGGCATGTACGGTCCCGCCAAATTCCCTCCGAACGGCTGCCCCTTGTCCGACCTCCCGGCAGAGTACCTCGACTGGTTCGCGCAACGCGGCTGGCCCAAAGGCAAACTCGGTTACCTGATGCAGCAAACTCTGCTCATCAAAAACAACGGACTCGACTGTCTCTTCGATCCCTTCCGTCAGGCTCGCGGCGGTAGGCGTAAGTACCCCAAAAAGAAATGAATGCGCTCCGTTCCATTTTGCTGGCAGCTCGCCCTAAAACCCTGCCCGCCGGGCTCGTAGCCGTCTGGGCAGGCTGTGTGGTCGTGGCGAAATTCGCTTCCGCCTACCCTGTTCTGCACCTTCATGTGGACTACACGCTCGCCCTCTTCACCGTGCTCAGCTGCGGCTGCATCCAAATCTCCTGCAACGTCTTCAACGATGCCCTCGATGCCATACACCACGCCGACACCGAGCACCGCCAAGGTCCCCTGCGTATTACCGCCGGTGGACGCATGAGTGCCTCTGCCGTGAAACTCTGGGGGCTCTTCTTTATGCTCTTGGCGTGCCTAGCGGCTATCCCTCTCATTCAGGCTCGGGGGCTGGGGGTGGTGTGCATCGGCGTGCCTTGCCTCATCTGCGCCTATGCTTATACCGGCGGTCCCTTTCCCATCGCCTACCACGGTCTCGGTGAACTCTTTGTGCTGCTTTTCTTCGGCATGGTAGCCGTAACCGGTACGGTCTTTGTGCAAATCGGCTGGCAACCCGGCTATGAACTCATCTATGCGGCGGCGTTCATGGTCGGTATCATCTGCGGTCTCCTCTCCTGCGTGCTGCTCGAAATCAACAACATCCGCGATCGCGCTGAGGACGCCTCCACCGGCAAGCGTACCCTAGCCGTCCGCTTGGGTGATGCCCGCGCTCGCGGTCTCGCCATTGCTTTTTTGGTTGCCCCGTATGCCGTGCTGCACCTGCTCGCGCGTGTCCTGCCGGGTGTGGCTTGGAATTGGTACTGGCTCCTCGCCCTCGCCGTGGGTGGTTTTCTCCTGCACCGCATCTCCCGCACTCCCGCAGATAAACGCATGAACGTGCTGCTCGGTCTCGCCTCCCTCCACCTCGCTTTCTATATCCTCGCCCTCTCGCTCTAAAAGATGGCGGCACCTCCCGCAGAGGTACCGCCCAAGGGTTTTTGTGGACGCTTGCTCGCCTAGAATTGGCAGCTGTAACCGGCGCGGACGCCGAGCTGTAGCTGGCTATTGGGCTCGCCCCCAAAGTATTTAAAGTAGGGCTGAGCACGTAATCCCTGCAATTGGAGAGCAAGTGCCAGTTTGCCGTGCGCGGACACTTTCTGGGTGATGCCAACCTCCATACTCCATGCGAAATTCCATTCATCTTCTTTCTCGCTTACGGAAAGGATGCCTCGAAGTGTGTTTGCTGTCTCTGTCGCTTCAGCTTCAGTCCGTACCAAACCGGCATTGACTCCACAAAAGAAGTCCATCGAATCGGTCACAGCGGTCGTGAATCGATAGCCGGGCATGATTGTGATGTTGGTGATCTCTGCCTTCCAGTGATCATCATAATTTCCGACATTCTCATCGTAGGACAGAAAGCTTGCGTCATTGTCGCCGGTTGCCCAGCCGAAGCGCAGGTTGACGGAGTTATGTTTGTCGATTCTGTAAACAGCCGTGAGATCCAGCCCGTATGTGTCCACCTTGAATCCACCACTGTCCTCAATGTCCGCGATGTCTTTCAAAGCGAAGTTGTAGGCGGAGTTCACTTCCAGTCCGAACACCTTTTCGGTGCTCTCTGCGGCACCGCATGCCGCACCGAGTGCGACACACGCCATTACTGTAATCAGGGTCTTTTTCATAATCATTGTGTCACGTTGGACAAGCCCATGATACGTATTTACAATACGTAGACATCGCGTGTTAATTCATTGATATTCTACAGAGAAGAAATTTACAACTCCACAACTTTCGGCGAGGAGAATGTGTGCTGTTTCTGCTATCTCCTTGAATAAAAAGGGTGAAAAAAAATTCATTTGGGCTTGACACACGTATTGTAAATACGTATCCACGACCGAGGGTCGTAGGCATGCTGTATTGCCCTTCTGCCCCACCTTCCCTAACTTCTCAATCGTACTTCGCCGACGTATCGGGCTTGGGTACGGCAGCTTCGGAAACTACTTCTTCCGGGCAATCATAGACTTCCTTCGGACGACCGTAGGAGGAGGATGCTTCCGAATCCGCGTTGTCTGCCCAGAGTTCGCATTGTTCCATGACCGTATCAGTGGCACCTATCGCTTCACTAGGTGGATACTTGTACTTTTTGAGGAGACGAAGGACGAGCATACGCATTTGGGCACGCGCGCGTTTGCGCTTTTGCCAATCCACGGTTTTATTGCGGCGGAGGGTATCCGTCAACTCGCGCGCCATGGCAATCAGCACCTCATTTTTATAGAAATCTTTTACAGCCTGTGGTTTAGAGAGGGCATCGTAAAAGGCGAGCTCTTCGTCCTTCAGCCCGAGGGACTCTCCGCCTCGGTGGGCGGCGGTAATTTGCCGGGCGAGAGCGAGCAACTCGCGGATGACCTGTTCATTGGTCAGCATGCCGTTCAGGTAACGATTCATCACCTCCTGCAGCAGGGCTCCGAATTCCTCCGACTTCACGACATTGGTACGCCGGTAGATGCGCACCTGTTCATCGAGCAGATTGCGCAGGAGCTCCACCGCCAAATTTTTCTGCCGCATTTTCGCGATTTCGTCGAGGAACTTCGGATCAAAGAGGGAGAGATGCTCCGAGACTCCCTCAAAGAGATTGATCACCCCGTCACTCTTCACACTCTGCTTCAGTAATTCGCCGATGCGCTCATTGATCTCGCGCAGGGAAATTTTTTTGCCGCTACCCGCGTTCTGCATTTTCTGTAATATCACCCGCACCGCCTCAAAAAACGCCGCTTCGACACGCAGGGACTCCTCCACGACGGACGAGCAGAGCGACAGTGCCTGTCGCAGTAAAAGTGCCTCCTTCTGAAAATCCGCCCGCTGCTTTTCCTTATCCACGGCAACGATAAAGTTGACCGCGTCGCTGATGAGCTTGGCGCGTTCCAAGTCGGTACCGGTCAGAAACTTCCCGTAGTCGAAGCCATGGAAGAGAGAACGGCATACATCCAGCTTTTCTAAGAATCGCTCCCTTGCGGTCTCCGTAATCTCCTGCCGCCCGAAGTTCTTTCGGTCTCGCTGCGTGTATTCGCTCATGGCCTCCTTCAGCGCACCGGCAATGCCGACGTAATCCACGACGAGCCCGCCCTCCTTCTCCGGAAACACCCGGTTCACCCGCGCTATCGCTTGCATGAGATTGTGCCCACGCATCGGTTTGTACACGTACATCGTCGCCAAGGACGGCACATCGAAGCCGGTGAGCCACATATCCACCACGATAACAATCTTGAGCGGTCCCGCGTCATCCTTAAACTCCCTCGCCAACTCCTCCCGTCGCTGTTTATTCCCGATCACAGCGTGCCACGTCTCCGGGTCTTGGTTACTATCCGTCATCACCACCGCCACCTTGTCTTTCCAGTTCGGACGCATCGCGAGGATTCGTTCGTAGATTTGCATGGCGATGGGGCGAGAATACGCCACAATCATCGCCTTACCGGTCAACAAATGCGCACGATGGGTTTCATAATGCTCCAAGACGTCATCCACCAAGGAAATAATTGTCTTTTCGTTGCCCAAGATAGCATCCATCCGCGCGAGTTCCCGTTTGCTTTTGCTGATCACGGCGGGATCCGCCGCCTCCGTCTCCAGCCGGTCGTACTCCCGATTGATGCGTTCGAGCGTGTCCGGATCAAGTTTCAGCCGGAGGACACGGCTCTCGTAATACACCGGGCGGGTGGCGTGGTCTTCCACCGCCTGTGTCATGTCATACACATCGATATAATCCCCGAAAACTTCCCGCGTGTCCTTGTCTTTCAAGGCAATGGGAGTACCGGTGAACCCGATATAGGTGGCATTCGGAAAACTATCCCGCACGAGTCGGGCAAAGCCGACTTTGATCTTTCCGGACGCGCTGTCGACGACCTCCCGCAGCCCGTACTGCCCCCGGTGCGCTTCATCCGATATCACCACGATATCGTCGCGTTCGGAAAGCGGTCCATCCGTCTCCTCAAACTTCTGCATGGTGGAGAAGAAGATGCCGTTGGCTACGCGGTCGCGGAGGAGTGTCTGAAGATGCTGCCGCCCCGTCGCCTGCACGGGTGTTTGGCGTAGGAAATCCTTGCAGCGGCAGAATTGCGCAAAGAGTTGCCCGTCTAGGTCATTGCGGTCTGTGAGCACGACGATGGTGGGACTCGCCAACTCCTCCCGCAGACGGTGGGCATAAAACACCATGGAAAGGGATTTGCCGCTGCCCTGCGTGTGCCAGAACACTCCGCCTTTCCCGTCTCCGCGTTTCATGGCTTCCCGTGTCGCCGTAATGGCTTTGTTGACGGCAAAGTATTGATGGTACCCGGCAAGAATTTTGGCGCGGTTCACGCCATCGTTCGAAAAGCAGATGAAATTCCGCAGGATATCCACGAAGCGATGCTTTTCGAAGATGCCCTCGAAAAAGGTATCGAACCGGGCATGCTGCGTGTTTTCGTAGCTGCCGTCTACGGTTTTCCACTCCATGTACCGGTCTTCCTTCGCGGTGAGCGTCCCCGCTTTGGTGGTCAACTGGTCGCTCATCACGCAGAAGCAGTTGTATATGAAGAGTGACGGCACCTCCCGCATGTAGTTCCGTATCTGCGCGTAGGCGGCGGAAGTATCCGTCTCCTCCCGGGACGGCGATTTGAGCTCCATGAGCACCACGGGCAACCCGTTCAGAAAAATGAGGATGTCTGCCCTCTTGAGACTCTTCTCTTGGACGCTCCATTGGTTTGCTACCACAAAGCTGTTGTTCTCCGGCTCCCCGTAGTCCACGATGTAGACGATCTCATTCCTGTCCTCTCCGTCTTCGCGGTAACTTACCTCGATCCCATTTTGCAGGTAGCGCGTGAAAAGCTCATTCTCCTGCACCAAGTCCGCGTTGCCGAAGTCTCGAAGTTTCCCAAGTGCCGCCTGTATCGCCCCCTCCGCCTTCCCCGGGTTCAAGCCTCGGAGTGCCCTCTCGAGCTCTTCCGGATACAGCGGGTTTGTGTAGCTCCGCTCCACATCCGGTCCGTAGACATGCTCGTACCCCAGCCCCTCAAAGAGTTCGATGAGACTTTGCTCGTATTCCGCTTCCCTGTACCCCCTGTCCCTACCACCTGCGTCCAACTTTAAATCCCATGTGCTTCCGTTTTCCATGTGCTGCCGTGTGTTAGATGTTACACTCGCTGACGTCCAGCTCGCCGCTCATCAACCGGGGAAGAAGGGTGTCACGAAGTGCGGCGAGACGACATATTTCTCCGTGATTGTTGCGTATGAAAGCATCCATGGGGGCAACCATTTTCTCGAAGCAATCCATCTTTTCCGCAGATGGCACGCGAATCTCCATGGCACGGAGTGAATCGCGGTTAATTGCGCCGAACACCGTTCCTTCTCCGTTAAACACTCGAAATTTCGGACGAAGAGCAAGTATGGTGTACAGCAAGAAAGACTGATGCGAACTTTTCGAATGGATGGCACCAAGCCCTCGCCCTATGCAGCACGGCTCAAACGCAACATTCACATCACCAACCGGTGCACGAACGCTCAGCAGAACGTCGTTCGCTTGCGCCATACGCTTTGGAGCAGTTGTATAAAGCCTACGCGTAGGGAAACGAAATCCAAATTCTCCTCGTCCTTGGAAGAATACGGTACCCTCACCCATGTCATTGTAGGTATCCCCCGGCGGGGATTGCCCCATAGTAATGTCGGCAATGTCAGATAGGGCACAGACTGTCCACGAATCCTCGGCTTCCTCGATAAACATCCGCGAATATATTGCTTTCGCTTGCTCTTCCAAATTCCTGTTGATCCCTAGATTGAGCTCGAGCTTGTCATCGAGAGCACCTAGGATGGCGGCGATTTTCTCTTGAATGGCGAAAGGAAAGAGACGCGCTTCATACTCCATGATGGCAGATATATCGCCACGGGGCATCTTTGTTCCCTTGGACGTTGCCATGGAATACGCGAAAAATGCATCACCGGCCAGCAGGTAGAAGAGGAATCTCGGGCAGATTCCTTCCTTAGCGCGAAAGACCAATACATCATTCGAGCAGCCACCGTGGTACTTGGCATACCATATTTTTTTGAAATACGGTCTTATATTTGACACCAAAACATCGCCTTCACGGAATGCCGACACCTTACCGGTGGGAGGAAGACATGACGATTGGGTGATGCCTCCTCGGTTAGGTAGCATATTTTCCGTCGAAATGTACGAATCTACCGTCAGAGAGGACACATCCACCTTTTCTCTGACGCGATCGCAAATCTCTGAGAGCTTACACATCATACCCGATAGCACCTAACTTATCCCGGATAGCAGCTTCGAGCTCGTGGGACTTGTCAAAGAGCTCGGAGAGTTCGGAAGTGAGACGAAGCATTTTTTCGTCAAAGGCTTCGGCGTCAGCTTGGGCATCCTCGAGCCCGACGTAGCGGCCGGGGGTAAGGACGAAGCCCTGCTGAGCGATGGACTCGGTAGGAACGACGGCGCAGAAGCCCTTGACATCGTGGAGGGTTCCATCGCGGAAAGCATCGAAGGTGGAGGCGATTTTCCGGATATCCTCATCGGAGAAATCGCGGTGTTTACGATCGACCATGTGCCCCAGGTTGCGGGCATCAATAAAGAGCGTCTTCCCCTTCCGGCGTTTATCTTTGGAAATGAACCAGAGAGACACCGGGACGGTGACGCTGTAGAAAAGCTGGGGCGGCATGGCGACGATGCCCTCGATGAGGTCCGCTTCGATTATTTTTTGCCGGATGGCATCCTCACCACCGGACTGGACCGTGAGGGCACCGTTGGCGAGCACGAGCCCGATGTGACCGGAAGGCGCGAGGTGGTAGATCATGTGCTGAATCCACGCGAAGTTGGCATTGCTCGCGGGCGGAATGCCGAATTTCCAACGGGGGTCATCGAGCAGTTTTTCCTGATTCCACGGGGAATAGTTGAAGGGCGGGTTGGCGAGGATGAAGTCGGCGCGCAAGTTGCGGTGCATGTCGTTCGTGAAAGTATCTGCCGGGTGCTCACCGAGGTTGGCGTCGAGACCCCGGATAGCGAGATTGATGCGAGCCATGCTCCAAGTGTCGGAGTTGGCTTCCTGACCGTAAATGGAGATGGCATCGCGTCTCCCGGCGTGGGCACGAATGAATTTGGCACTCTGCACGAACATGCCGCCGGACCCGCAGCAGGGGTCGTATACTCGGCAATTTTCGAAGGGTTGCAGGACTTCCACGAGGGTGCGCACGATGCTGGCGGGGGTGTAGTACTCGCCGCCCCGCCTACCCTCGTACTCGGCGAACTGCGCGAGGCAGTATTCGTAGGTGCGACCGAGGACGTCCTCGCAATCGCTCATGCGGTTCATGTCAGTGCTGTTGGTGAAGACATCCACCACATCGCCGAGCACCATCTTATCGATCTTGAGCCCGGCATAGATCTTGGGGAGGACGCCCCGCAGAGAAGAATCTCTCTCCTCGATGATGCGCATGGCATTATCGAGCACCATGCCGATGCGAGGGGAATGCGCGGCGGCGGCAATCGTACTCCAGCGGGCATCCTCCGGTACGTAAAAAATACCCTCCGCTACGTAAGCGTCTTCCTCATTTTCAAAACCCTCCCCCTCCTCGACGAGCTTTTTGTACTGGCGGTCGAATGCCACGGAGATGTAGCGCAGGAAGATGAGTCCGATAATGACTTGCCGGTACTCTGTCGCCGAGATATGCCCCCGCAGGACACAAGCGGCATCCCATAGTTGTTTCTCAAACCCAATGTTGGCTGTCGTTTTCTCAGGCATAGGACCACGTGGAAAGAACCGATAGTCAAGATAACATAGCACGCATACAAAGTCAAACAAAAACCATAACCCTAATCTGCCGACGCGTTAGGACAAAAATCAGTGTACCGAATGGGCACAATTCGGGGACGAGGCCTATCACTTGGACAAAATTGTGTACCGTAACGCCTGTATGACAGATAGAAAGAAGGGGGAAAAATATGGCATGCATTGATGCGGCACGCTATCGTATATGCTAATTTACAGCAGAAAAGAATGCATATCTTGGATGAGGAAAACTATCAACTTCAGTAGGGGATATATCCTCACCACGCAATACCGCTGCCCACTATACACTTGCGTCATCCTATGCTGCCCCGCATCTGTCCCATGAAAATTCTCGAGAAACGCCACCACACCGGTTTCCGTCTTACCCCGCCGCCCTCTCCGCAGCTTTGCCACTTCGTACTTCCTATTCGCTTCGCACTTGCGGCGCGGGCGGGCGTGGGTAATTTTTGCTACATATCCGGGAAGAAGAGGAGGGTAGCCACGACAGAGGCTGAGTTAAAGAGGGTGTGGCTGAAGATGGGTATCCAAATGGAGCGGGCTCGTTCGTAGAGGACACATTGGAAAAGAGCCATGATAAACAGCATGATAAACTGCGGAAGAGCCAAATGGATTGACGCAAACATCAGAGAAGAAATGATGGCTGCGGCGATTCTGCCCCAGCGGTCCTTGAGGATGTTGTAGAGAAAGCCCCGGAAGAAGCATTCTTCTCCGAAAGGGGCAACGATAATCGCAGCGAAGGCGACGTATAGTTTGGTGGCTAGGTCACCCCTTGCGACACCGACCACGATGTCTTGGAATTCCGGGCTGCCGGTCGTCTGCACTATCCACGGGATAAGCCCCGTTGCCTCGTAGATGCCGGAGAGGAGGAACAGAGAGAATACGGCACCCACGGCGAGCAGAAAGTGAGACGCAGACAGGCGGATGTACCGAAACCCCATTTGCGGCAAGAAACAGAGACGTAGGATGAAAGGAAGGTACACGAGTATATCCATGACCTGAATCAGCAGTCGGGAAGTCGCACCCGGGGGCGTGTCCTGTACATTCCATTGTACACAGCTTGACGCGCAACCGAGCATGAAGAGACCGAGCAAGAGAAAACATCCCGCCTTGTCGAGACCGTTGGGGAAATTGGTGTAAAGGTAGCGCGGGATACGAGGCGGGCGCGGGTTATTCCCGCAAAAAATGCGGCGACCCACCCAGTATATTCCGTACAATAACTCCGGCAGGAAGCAAAAAACGAACGAAGCGAGAAGAAGAAAGAGATTGAGCCGGGCGTAGAGGGGCATAGCGGTAGAGCAATCAGGGCAGACGCCATACGCGGCGGAGTCGCGCGTATTCTTCGCGTGGCAGCAAGATGTAAACCGGACGACGGGCGGGGTTCAGCCGGGCAATGATGGCACGCAGAGAGGTTTCCGCCATCGAAGTACAGCCTGCCGTGGGTGCGGCTCCATCTCTGCGCCAGATGTGGAAGAAGATGGAAGAGCCGCCCCCGGGCACGGGGCGTCCCGCCGTCTCCTGCGTGTTGTGGCAGATCAGTAGTTTGATGCTGTGAGCGTAGTCTGTCTGACGCATCTGCTCCTTGAGCTCCCAAGGGGAAGAGGCGGGGTGCTGCAGGCGGACATGGCGGTTGTAGAGATGCGGCACGGCGGGGTCAGATACCCAGAGGTCGCAGGGTCCCACCCTCACCTCCGGTATACGGCGATGGTGCTTAACGGGGACTCGGCAGGTCGTCCAAAGCCCCCCGATGGCGAAGATACCGGCGGGGGAACGACCGTCGCCCTCGCGTTTGGTGACGGCACCGCGTGGGTTAGTATGCAAACCGAGCCCCCAGACGAGACCCGCCCGCCCCAAACGCCCGGGTACGGGACCGAGCACGCGCACCCAATGACCATCCGCCTGCTTTTCCACGAGAGAAAGGGACACCTGAGAAACATCCCACCCGGACGCCACACCGAGCACAGCTTGGCTGCTTTCGGGGGGCATCTGCGCATGCAGCACCGGTAGCAACACCCACAGCAGCAAGCACATCAACCTTCGGCGCAATTCTAACATACCACGATGTCGTCTTTCTGCGGGATAGAAATGGAGCCGCAGGCTTCGTGCTCCAAGGCGGCGCACATAGCTTTCGCACATTCGGGCTCGCCGTGTACCAAGAAGACTTGACTTTTCGCGCCACCCATACGCCGGAAGTAACCGAGCAGCTCACCGTGGTCGGCGTGCCCGGAAAAGGAGTCCAAACGGCGGATTTGCGCACGTACGGGGTATTGTCCGCCGAGGATGGGTACCATTTTCGCGCCGTCCATGATGCGACGTCCCAGTGTGTTGGCGGCGCAAAAACCCACAAAGAGGACGGTGTTTTTGGGGCTGGAAATGCCGAGCTTCAGGTGGTGGAGGATGCGCCCCGCCTCACACATACCGGAAGCGGAAATGATGATCGCCGACTTTCGGATGGTATTGAGGGCCTGAGACTCCGTGACCGTACGGCACAGATGCAGGTTGGCAAAGGAAAAGGGATCGCGAGAAGCGAAGAGTTTGTCGTACACCGCATCATTCAGACATTCCGCGTGAGCCCGGAAGAGTTCCGTAGCACTCACAGCCATCGGGCTGTCCACATACACCTGCACCTTGCCGAGCATGCCTTCCTGGAATGCGTGGTTGAGCAGGTAAAGCAGTTGCTGCGTGCGTTCCACAGCAAATGCCGGGATGTAAACCTTCCCTTCCCGCGCCAGTGCCTCGCGTATTTCCCGGAAAAAGCTTTCGTCATCCCTGCTCGGTGCTTCGTGGTGCCGCCCTCCGTAGGTACTTTCCATCAGCAGGATGTCCACCCCATCCACAGCGACGGGGTCGCGCAGCAGTTCGTTGTCCCCCCGCCCCACATCGCCGGAGAAGAGCAGGCGTTTGTGGCGTCCGTCCTCGTGGTCATCGATGTCCAGTACCACCTGAGCGGAGCCGAGGATGTGCCCGGCATCGTAGAAGGTGAGGGCAATGCCGTCATCGATGACCATGCGACGCTCGTAACTGGTCGCGACAAAGGAATCGAGACACTTGCGAGCATCTTCTTCCGTGTAAATGACCTCCGCGACGGTACCCGTCCCACCCGCACGTTTGTGCATTTTGGTGAGGAACGCGCAGTCGTGCTCCTGAATACGAGCGGCATCCACCAACATGATCGCGCAGAGAGAACGCGTGGCATGCGTGCAATAGACGTTGCCCTTGTACCCGCGCTTCACGAGGTTGGGGATATTGCCGGAGTGGTCAATATGGGCGTGGGAAAGGATGACATGGTCGAGGGATGCGGGGTCGAAGAATGGGAACTCGCGGTTGATGCGCAATTCATCCGCCCGGTGCCCTTGGTAGAGACCGCAATCCAGCAAGATGCGCTTGCCGTTGACTTCCAGTAGGTGCTGGGAGCCGGTCGTGGTACCGGCTGCTCCGCAAAAATGTATTTTCATGGTGTGGTTCGAGGGGTTAGGTTTGTATAAAGTTCGTAGATTCTTTTTGCTATATCATTCAATTTGAAGGGATAGGAAATTTTGTCCGGCGGTTCGGGAGGAGGAACCCTCATAACAAGGAATGGTAAAGGTTTAAGTGCGAGTTAATCATATCCTCCCTCCTGAAAGGGGAACCCACGGGGCGTACGCCCGGCGGAGGTTGAGCATACCACCCGGCAAGAAGCTCTATCATCGCCTTGACATCGCCCACCGGCACACAACCTTCCGGGTAAAACTGGTGCAATTGTTCGCCGACTCCGCCGTGATCGAACCCGGCTACAGGGCGAGCCAAAGCCAAGGCTTCCAAAGTCGTTTTTCCGAAACTTTCCGGGGCTAAGGAGAGGGAAAGCACTGCGTCGCTTACGCTGGCGATGTCTCGCAAGTCATTGCGATGCCCGAGCCAAGAAACATGTTCTGCCATGCCGCACTTTTCGTACAGAGCGTGCAGTTCGTTGTGCAGATGTGCCTTTCCTTTTTTGGTTTCGCCGACAATGAGGGCATGGGCGGGTACACCGCGCGCGCGCAAGCCGCCGATGAGCTCCGCGAGGAGCATCTGCCCCTTCCAGCGCGTGATACGACCCGGTAGGCACAGCACGTACTTTCCGTCGAGCTCCGGGTGTTTGTCCTTCCAGTCGTGCAGCCAAGCGGAAGACGGGCGGTAGCCCGGGTGGAATTGCTCCGTATCAATGGAATTGGGGATGACGTGGATACGTTGCGGGTCCACTTTCTTGTAGTGCTCGAGGATGTGCGCGCGAATAAATCGGGAAACCGCCACTATGGCGGCACCGCGCGTCATGATCCTCGAATATCTTCCGACGGTATACACCCCATGGAAACTCGAAACAACGACGGGGCGTCTGTTTCGCGGAAGTCGTTTTTCTGCAAAATAAGCGACCCACCCCGGCACACGTGAATGTATGTGCAAGATATCCGGCTTGCACCGACGGATGAGACCGGCTAGGCGGAAAATCGCCGGTACGAGGCGCAGGTTCTTCTTTTCGAGCGGGAGAGTGTGGTGTGTAGCCCCGGTCGCCTCGAGGAGCGGCACCATGCGACCACCTGCCGAAACGACATCGCAGGACACACCGTCCACAGCACAAAGTCCTTCACAAAGCTCCAGAACCACCTGCTCCACGCCGCCGGAAGAAAGTGCCGGCAATATGTACATTACTTTCATGTCAACAGCGAAGGAAATTTGGCGAGAATAAAGTCGGCTACCCTCAAGGTTTCCTGCAGGGGGGGGCACGAGCGGAGCGTACGCGTCTTCAACCATTGGGTAAAGGTGGTGACCCGCTCCTCCTCCACGAGTTGGGCGAGACCTCGGCTTACACGCCCGGGTGCTTTACCCACGCGTTTGGGATGCACCGGCATTTCGAGAACCCCTACCGGCGCACCGCTGCTGAGTGCCTCGTATACCATCGACACGCTGTCCTGCGTTACCCATACATTTTCTGCGGTAGCGAGTTGAGTAGGCACCCAGTCTTCCCCGGTTTCCTCCACGGGTACCACGCGAATACTCGGGCAGGCAACGTGCACGGCATGGGCAAAGTCCCCCGGTGTACGGCGGGAGGTCGTGAGCGTAATTTGCCCCTCATTGTAGCGGGCAAGGGTTGCAAGATGGGTGAGTAGTTGGTCCTCATCCCACCCAAAATCCTTGCTCGGACCACCGACGAGGATGAGGGAACCGCACCGAGTCGCCCCCGGGTGGGGGACAATGCTGTTGAGAGCCCCTTGGGTGAGCAGCACATTCTGCGGCACGCTCCTCCCTTCCGGATAATCGTGGCGCGGGATAACACACAGGTCAAACCACGAAGTCGGCAGGCTCGGCTTCATGCACACGATGCAGGGGCACCGCTTACAGTGCGCCAAATGCAAAGCTGCCGGGTGGGTACCGTGCCCGGCGCACAGCACGAGATCGGGTTGATCGGCATCCTCCCCTTTGTAGCAAAGCTTATCCATGAGAGAGAGAGAGCTCACATCCAGCTCTCGCACGCTGTGGACGGTGTCCGGTGCCGCCTTCTGCGCCTGCTGCACGAGTGCCTTTGCCAGCCCCCGGGTCTGCGACAGATGCCCCTTTTTCCCGTCACTGACAATGTCGATAACCATGCAGAATCAGCTCAATAACTCATAAAGGTCAGCGCACCGGCAGAGTGACCGCACCGCAAAGCTCTTGCCCCAAGAAAGGCGTATTGTGGGTACCGCAGAAAAGAGTATTTTCCGTGACAAACGCCCTGACGTCCGGGTCAAAGAGCAGCAGCGGGGCTGCCGCCGGAGAGCCCTCCTCCTGCTCCCAAGGACTGACGATCCGGGCGGGTTGCAGACAACAAGCCTGCACGAGCTCCGCCCAGCTGAGTATCCCGGGTTTCACAAGTTTGGTGTAGAGCGCGGGCAACATGGTGTCCAACCCCACCATACCGACCGGAGCACTGATAAAATCTTGTTTTTTGGAGAAGGGTGTGCATGGGGTGTGCGCGCTGACGACGCAGTCGATGGTGCCGTCTTTCACTCCTTCCAGCAGAGCTTCGCAGTCCGCCCGGTCGCGCAGCGGTGGTTCCGTTTTGTAAACCGTGTCGTAGTCGCCGATCTGCTCGTGCGTGAAGAGCAAGTGGTGCAGCGCGACCTCCGCCGTCACTTTTACTCCGCGTTCCTTGGCACGACGAATGATGCGCACGCTTTCCGCCGTGCTGACCAGCTGGAGGTGTAGGCGCGCTCCGGTGGCTTCCGCCAGTCGCAGCAGGGTTTCCGTGCCGATTTCCTCCGCGCAGGGCGGGCACGGGTGCAGCCCCAACCGGTATGCTGTGGTGCTCGGGTGGGCGTAGGTGTGCTCAGAAAGAGCCGACACATCTGCCCGCATGGCAAAGATGAGGTCGAGTTCCCCCGCGTATTGCATGGCACGGTAAAGCATGAGCAGGTCGGAGGGGCAACGGGCACCGTCGCTCAAGATACGCACGCCGCGCATGGTAGCCAAGGTGTTGTAGGGGGCTTGCTGCTCGCCCTGCATCCCCATAGAAATGCACCCGGCTGCCGTCATATCTGCCACGGATCGCGCCCCGGCTGCCTCGCGGAAGCTATCCAACGCCGCTCCGTTGTCGAAGCAAAAAGCCGGGGAGGGGAGCACGAGCATGCCCCACACACCGCCGTGCACGGCTGCTTCCCCCGCCCGCATAATGCACTCCCGCTTGCTTCGCCCCGGGATTTCGATCACTGTGTGCATGTCGTACAGGGCGGGCATCAACAGTTTTCCCGTCGCATCAATGACGCGCGCCTGCTCGGGGATGCTCATCTCACCCGCCCGAGCAATTTTCAACACATCCGGCAGCTTGACTCCATCGATGCTGACACCGCATGTGGCTTCTGCTGTGGGACTGAGGCACAGGTCGCACGCCTGCCCGGTCGGAGCCCAAGTAGCGTGGGTGATGTAGGTATTAGTCATGGGTGAAAGTGCTGGGGGTGAGGTGGTAGAGGATACTCATGCGAGCTGCTATACCGTTTTCCACTTGGTTGCATACGAGGCAATTTCGGTAATCCATGGCGGCGTCGCAAAGCTCCACACCACGATTCACGGGTCCGGGGTGCATAATGCTTATCCCGCGCGCCTCAATGTCCCGCAGCCGGTCTTCCGTCACACCGAATGCTTGGTGGTAGTCTGCCACCGGGAAAAAGGGACTGTCGATGCGCTCATTCTGCACCCGTAACAGGTAAATCACGTCCGGCTGCCACGCCAATATCCCGTCCCAACTTTTCAGTACGGGCACCCCACTGTATGCCTCCGGCGGCACGAGGGAGCCCGGTCCCATGAAAGCCACCTGCGCCCCGAGCCGTCGTAGAATGTGCGCGGTGGAGCGTGCGACACGACTGTGCCGTATATCTCCCACGATGACGACCCGCCGCCCCGCTGCGGTCCCATATTTCTCGCGGATGGTAAAGGCATCGAGGAAGGCTTGGCTGGGGTGTGCATGGGCTCCGTCGCCGGCATTGATGACGGAAGCATTGCAGTGCCGGGCGATGACAGCCGGAATACCGCTGTTTTTGTGACGCACAACGATGTAGTCCATTTTCATGCTCATGAGCGTGTCGATCGTGTCGTGCACGCTCTCTCCCTTCACGACGGAGGAGGTAGAGAGGGAAAAGGTCGTGACATCTGCGGAAAGGCGGTGCGCCGCTACTTCGAAAGAGGAGCGGGTTCTCGTGCTCGGCTCGTAAAAGAGAGTGAGCACAGACTTCCCCTTCAGCACCGGCACCTTTTTCACACTCTTGGTGAAAATTTCTTTCATAGCCACCGCCGTATCGAGGATGGTATGTATCTCCTCATCGCTGAGAGATTCTATGGTGATGAGGTCTTTTCTGGGTTGCATGGCTCTTGAAATTGAGGATTTAATATAGCACGGCGTCTTCTCCGTCCGTTTCCTGCAGGTGCACCCGCACCTCGGCTGAGCTCTCCAGCGCAAAGGCAGCGTAGTCCGGCTGGATGGGCAACTCGCGGTGCCCCCGGTCTACCAAGCAGTGCAGCTCAACTCGCGCCGGGCGTCCGTATTCAAAAAGCGTCTCTAATGCCGCACGCGCCGTCCTCCCGCTCTGGATGACGTCATCCACCAAGATGAGGTGCATGCCGTCTGTGGAATACGGCAGGTAGGAACTCCGCAGTGCCGGTCGCTCTTTGCGCAGGTCGAGGTCGTCGCGATAAAGGGTGATGTCGATGGCTCCGTATTGAGCATCAATGCCTCGCACCGTGAGTAGTTTGATGAGACGCTGGGCGAGCACATCTCCGTGGCTGATGAGACCGACGAGACCGAGCGGCTCATCACGCACACGCGCCGCGACGGCATCCGCCCAGTGTGCAAGAGCGGTAGAGAGATCCTTGGCGGTGAGTTCAGGCATGTCAAAGCTTATTTTTTTGCGAATAGCAGGATACGGTGGGCTGCCATCGCGGCATTCAACGGAGTCTTTTTGTGTAGACCGACGGTAGTGGCGGGAACACCTCCCGGCAACTGGCTGATAGCCAGTAGGGCATCCATCCCATTGAGAGGTCCGCACGGTACGGGCACCCCGATGACAGGGAGCGTGGTGTTCATGACCACAACGCCCGGCAACGCTGCAGAGAGCCCCGCCACACACAACAACACTGCCCGCTCTCCCGTATCTTCCAACCGCTTCAGATAATCCAGCAAGGCACCCAAATCCCGGTGCGCAGAATAAACCTCTTCCTCATACTCCACCCCCTGCTCTTCCAAGTACCGGCGCGCCGACTCCATGAAGGGTATGTCGCTCTTGCTGCCGTATATGATAATCACTTTCATGCGCACGGCATTCTACCACATCCCCTCCCCCGCCGCAAGTACGAAGTGCTCGCCTCCTCAGCCGTCCCGAGAAAAATACGAGCTTCGTGCCGGGCGATGACTTTGCGGCAGGAAGACACGGAGGTGATCAAGTACGAGGTACGAAGTACGAAGTGAAGAAAAGAGTTGGCAATTGATTTCGAATCAACTGTCAAACTTTTTTTGTTACCTCAGCAAAATTTTTTGAAATAAATTGGCAGTCGGAAAACGTG
>CAYRJI010000021.1:0-25726 GCA_964424645.1 uncultured Akkermansia sp.
TTATTGGGTGAATTGTCGTGAGATTATTGGGTGAATTGTCGTGAGATTATTGGGTGAATTGTCATCAGATATCGGCGCGGTCGCGGAGGGCACTCTGAGGAGGAGCGGAGCCCCTGAGAAGGATGCAACCTAATGCACAGAGACCGAGTAGCATGGGGTAAATGAGCTCGGGGATAATCTGCACGGCACTTAACCCGCTGAGGCGAGAGACCATGAGCAGCTGGGCACCGTACGGTAGGGCACCCTGCACGACGCATGAGAACGTATCCAGTAGACCGGCGGCACGAGCGGGCGAAATGTGGAAACGCTGCGCGATGGTACGTGCGATATCGCCCACCGTGATGATAGCCACCGTGTTGTTGGCAGTGCAGAGATTGGAGAGTGAGACCATGAGGGCGATCCCGAGCTGCGCAGAACGCGGACCGCGCATGCCGCGCATCAACAAACCGACTAGGTAGGCGATTCCGCCGTAGTGTCGGATCAGCCCCAGCAAACCACCCGCCAGCAAAGTCACGCAGATGAGTTCCCCCATGCCCAGCACCCCGTTGCCTAGGGCTTGCAACCAGAGTGCTGCATCTGTGCCACGTACAACGACAAGCAGCCCGGTGCTCGCAATGCCGACGAAGAGAGCCGGTAGGACGTGTACGCCGACTAAGGCGAGGACGAGGACGACGAGATAGGGCAGAGCCGTCGCCCAATCGACGGCAGAGGGCATCGCGGCAGAGCATCCCGTCCCATACCCGCGCACGATGTATATGAGCACGGAGAGGATGGCGGCGGGCAGAGCGAAGCGGAGATTCGCACGGAATTTATCACGCATGGTGCAACCCTGCGTGCGAGTGGCGGCGATGGTGGTATCGGAGATGAAGCTGAGGTTGTCGCCGAAGAAAGCACCTCCCACGACGATGCCGCAGACCATGGACGGGTTGAGCCCCGTTCCGGCAGCCAGCCCCGATGCCACCGGCATGAGGGCAACGATCGTGCCCACCGATGTGCCGATGGACAGGGAGATGATGCAGGCAGCCAAAAAGAGACCGGCGGGGAGCATACTAACCGGCATGACGCGCAGGGTCAAAGCCACCGTGGCGTCCACCGCTCCCAGACACCGCGCGGATTCGGCAAATGCCCCCGCCATCATGAATATCCATATCATCATCATGATGTCTCGATGCGCCGCCCCCTGCGAAAAGACTTCCAGCTTGGTTCGGAATGGTACCTTTGGGAACAGGAGCATCCCCCACACAGCCGCCGCCAAAAAAGCCACGGAGACCGGCAGCGCGTAAAAGTCCCCCCGCCACAGTGCCGTACCCAAGTACAGCAGGAAAAAGAGAAGCGGCGCGGTAAGTATTTGCCGTGCGCGGGTCGTGTCAACTGGTGTAGCGGGTGTGTGATTCATCGACTTCAATGGGTATTCGGGCTGCGAAAGGACATCGCTGCCAAGAGTTCGCGTACTTGCCGGGCGGTTTCGTCCAAGCATTCGATGCGCAGACGTCGCAGCCCGGTCCGCAGAGCCGCACGGACGTCATGCACTGAGGATTCGGCGCGAGCGTTGAACAGCGTGTTGCGGCATGCTTCGTCACTCCGTAGGATGTGGGTAGCCCCGGTGCGGTCAATGACGCGTACGCTGTGGTGCTCGCAGGGCTGCCCGCAGTCCTTGAAGCTGTGCCCGTCGGACAGGAAAGTACAGAAGACGCAGTGTTCACTGTGGAAGAGTGGGGTGTGCCGGTGGAGCACCAGCTCCCAGAAAGCGGCACCCCCCTGCTCGAGCAACTCGCCCACCTGCCACGCGTCTAGGTCATACGACACCGTGCAGGCATCCAGTCCGAAACGCAGCCAGAGGTTCAGGCTGTACGGGTTGGCGGTGTTCAAGGAGAAGTCACCGACCATCGGCACCCCCCGCTCACGCCAGTAGAGGGCTGCCCCGAGGTTGCGTACGAGGACACCGTCAGGTTCCATGGCGTGCAGGTACTTGAAGAACCCCTCCTCCCCCGGCTTGAGAATGCGCAGGGTGGCAGCCCACAGCGGGAGTCCCGGGTACTCCGCCCGCAGACGCCGAGCTACCGCGGGCAATTCCCGCAAATTCGGCAGGTCTAAGTACAACTTATCCACCCCGGCGGCGGCGGCGATCTCGGCTTGCTCCGCAGTGCGACACAGCACGCTGAGCTCGTAGTCGGGCGCGGCAGGCGGCTGCTCGAAGGTGACCGGCGGGAGGTCGAACGGCTCTCGCGGCGTCACTCCCTCCGCGTCCAACAGCTCCACCAACTCGCGTCTCATGCGGTTGAGCTCCGACAGCGGGAGCAGGCACTCCCCTTCCACGTCGAACCGCAAACTGCCGAGCGCGTACCCCGTGCCCCCGAGTCGTCCGAGTTGCCTGCGCGCTCTCTGCTCATCGAGCGGATGCTTCGTCGCGGCAACCAAGGGCATCCTGCTGCGCACAGTCTTTCCACCGCCACAGAGCACCAGCTCCTCTCCCGCGCGTCCGCTCACCCGGAGATGCAGCAGGGAATGCGCGGGCTCCATTGGCATGCGTACCTGTGCCCAAGTTGCCCGGAGTTCTTTCTGTAGGGTCGGGTCGGAGGTCTTCCACACGGGGCAACCGGGCTTGACGCTCTCGCCGCTCACCCCACTCGTCCCCTCGTAAAAGTAGAGGAACCGCCCGCGTGCGCGCACGATGCTCCCGCCCCACTCCTCCGCCCCGGTATCGACGACAAAGCCGTCGCCGGGCAATAGTCGCACGGTAGGTTCCTGCTCCAGAGCAATGCACCCGCGTGTGACCCGCTCCACCCGTCCGAGTAGCACCCCGCGTTTCTTGCTGAATCGCCCGTGGGTGAGGCGCGGGTGGTCTGTGCCTTCCAACCACCCGGTCGAGAAGCCGCGTGAGAAGGTCATTTGCATGGCATACAGGTCATGCGCCGCCGGGTGGGGTTCTTCCCCGCGCAATGCCGCGTCCAGCGCGCACCGGTAGGCTCTCACTGCCGCCGCCACGTACTCCGGAGCTTTCTGTCGCCCCTCTATCTTGAAACTCCTCACCCCGGCTCGCAGCAGCTCGGGTATCATGCCCACAGCGCACAAATCCTGCGGCGAAAACAAGTAACGCCGCTCCCCTAAATCCTTGAGTCGTCCGTCCACTTCCAGCGAGTACGGTAAACGGCAAGCCTGCGCACACTCGCCTCGGTTGGCACTCCTCTGTCCGAAGCTTTCGCTCGTGAAGCATTGCCCGGAGTACGCCACGCAGAGGGCTCCGTGGCAGAAGGCTTCGATCCGGGCATCGGTGGCTGCCGCGCAAGCCGCTATCTCGCGCAAGTTGAGCTCCCTCGCCAAAACGATCTGCTCCGGCGCGAACCATTCATCCACCAGCCTCACCGCCCCCGGACTGCTCACGGTCATCTGCGTGGACACATGCAGCTGCATGCTCCACCTCCCGGCTCGCTTTTGCTCTGCCACCAGTGCCGCCAATCCCATGTCCTGCACGATGACTCCGTCCACACCCACTGCGTTCAGCTCGTCCAGACAACGCACGACCTCCTCCATTTCCCCGGGGAAGATGAGTATATTCAGTGTCACGTACCCCCGCGCACCGTGCTCGTGCAGGAAGTGCATCACACCCGCCGTCTCTTCCTGCCGGAAGTTACCCGCCCGCATGCGCGCATTGTACCGCTGTACCCCGAAGTACACCGCGTCCGCCCCGTTGGCTACGGCGGCTCGCAGACTTTCCCACGTACCCGCCGGGGCAAGTAACTCCACTTCTCGCTCCGTCATCCTTCCCCCATCCTACCACATCGTACCCCCCACCGCAAGCATGCACATCTGTCCCGAATAAATTAGAGGCTTCGTGGTGGGCGATGACCTTGAGACAGGAAGACACGGGAGAATGGAAGTACGAGGCAAAGGAGATAGGCGCAACGGAGTTGCGCGGGCATGGCGGGAGAAGGCAAAGCCGAAACGACGCGAGGGGAATAAATCAACGCACCCGTGATGCCGGAGTTCCCCTAGTACGCGGGGCGTACGTAACCCGCACGGAGAGCAGCATCGTAGCGTTTTTCAAGAATTTTATCTAGGACAGGTGTGATGGCATTGTTTTCTCGAGGCAAATGTAAACAATCAGAAAGAGGGAGAGAGGATGCGACCGTGTATATCAAGACCGTAGCGGCGGCGTTTGTCATCCTCTTCGGCATTCCACCCGGCAATGACCAATTCACTGACATTGATGCGAGCTCCCTCCTTATCGGTACGCACAAAAAGGACCGCAGTACGCGTGCCGTCTGAAACCGTAAAAAAGCGGGTACGACTTTCGAAGGTACTATCGACAGAGGCGAGAGTGATGTCCGATGCATCAAGCAGGACGCGGCGGTAAGCCCCCGGAGCACGATATATCTGCAACCATTCCTCTGCTTCCGCGAAAGTTTTACCGGCGAACACCTCGTGAGAGGAAACATAGTCCAGCACACGCAGGGCAGCATGAACCGCACGCCGCGTGGCTTGGAAGTTGCCGTCCGGGAGTCTACGGTGCTCGTACATGACGCGGAGGTCGCGCTGCATGGCTTCCCGCAGCGACGGCTGCGGGTAAAGGAAGAACCACAGGGCAAGCAACAATCCCAAGGTGGCGTAGATACCCTTTCTGCGGCGACGACTGCGCAGCAAGCGTCGCATCATCTGCACAAACCGGTCAATGAGATGGTGGTCTGCATCCCCGAAACGGAAATGGGGGTGCACACGGACGGGATCGGTGGCAATTTGCATGACAGTGCGCGCCTTTTCGGGCTTCAAGACATCGACGTCCATCAGCGCAGCGTCATCGTCGTTTTCTCGCGGTAGCTCAAGGAGATAGGCAAGGAGACCGTACCGAAACAAGAAACTCACTGCCAGAAGTACGGCAAAGTAAAAGAGCCCCCAACCCAGTTTTCTGTCTTCATAGGAGAGCGTGGGGGCAGTCAACTCCGGCACGGTCGCCTGCAGCACGGGGTAGACGATGATACCGCCCAAGAGGATGGTGCACAGCGAAAAAAACCACACGCCGTTGCGCTTGGGTCCGACGACAGTTACCACCTCCATGAAGAGCAAGGGAAACAGCCAAATCACCGGTTTGATGTCATACAGGGTAAAGCCGGTGACATACTCGATATCCGGTGAGGGCGGCAGTATACTATCCGGATACGAGAGAGCATACAGCACCCCGAACGCCCCGATGAGGGAGAGCACACAGCGCAGGTAAAAGCAAATTTTTTGGAGAAATCCCATGGAATTATTCTGAGGGCTTGATGATGTATGCGTCCCCCTGCTGCACGAAGCGGGCAGGTTTACCATCGACGGACAGGACGGCATCCGGCAGCGGCGCAGGCAGCAGCCAAGTGACCTCGGGAGCGGCGGTCAGGTGCATTTCCAACTTGGCTCCTTGGTTCACCTGCAAGGAAATGCGAGCCGAGCCGGAGAGGGCGACGGGGGATGATTCGGTGCCGATGGTCAGATGCCGCCCCTCCGCCAGCTTCCATGTTTGGTCAGCTGATACGGAAAGGGGTACCTGCAAGACGAGATCACCCTCCCCGAGCAGGGAAATTCCCTTCTTCCCGAGGGTGAGGGTAGCACTCGTTCCGGCGAGCTTCACGGTGACGCAGCCACCAAAGGGGTCTTCCACCGATAGCCCCCCCACCGTCCAATTTTTGCCGAGCTTCTCTTCGCTCACATTGGCAGCCGAAATATCCCACGAAACAACTCGGTCCGGTTTGGGCAATTTGCCGCCCCACCACGCCGCCGGACTGTCTAGGCGTGCCTCCGGGTCATCGCCGCGCACACAGCCTACGGGCAATTTTTCCAACAGGGCAACGGCGTATGCATATCGCGCCCCAATCGCGATTTGCGCATGCCCATTGTAGTGCACCTGCATGTTGTCACCTACAGTAATTTTGGGTAAATCCCGCGTCCGTACCCAGCCGATATTTTTCTTTTTCAGGGACAATTCGTGCATGAGCTGCACCGTCTTTTTCCCCTGATGCTCCCCGTCCTTACCCCCCCACGTGGCACATTCTCCGACCACAGCTTGCTTCAAGCCGCTCTTCCCGATGTCCTTGGGGAGGCGTGTCATGAGGCTGACAAACCGCTCCGGCGCAGCCGAAATCTCGTTCCCGGAGTCCGACTCCCCCTGCAGGTAGAGCAGCTCGTGCACTACGGGCTTGCCCTTCAGGGCTGCTAGGGCTTTTGTAGCACTGTCTACCAAGGACTTGTAGGATGCCGCATCGCTGCACCAATGGCTGTTTCCCCCGCCGTCCAGCGAGGCTTTGATGACACATATCCGATCCCCGGCGGCAGCATGCCAGCCTCGCCGCTGCATCATCGAACCAAAGCCGTATTCGGGACCCATGCAGAGACCGCCGTGGTAGTCCGGCAGCTGCGGGGCTACCGTCTTCCATTCCGGGGACTTCTCAAATGGCTCGCCGGAATCGCGCTGCATGTTACCATTCCACAGGAGTGCCTCGCTCTTGTAGTGTTCGAGCTGCTCCGCAGAGGCAGGACTCCCCTTCACCGCACCCAGAGAATTAGATTGACCGGTGAGGATGTAGACGTGGTTGGTTTCCGCCCGGCAGGACAGGCTACCCAAAAACGCAAGAACGCAGGCACTGAGCCAGCAGGTAACGGTATGTGTATATTTCATCAGTGTTGTTTATTTGAAAATGACTTCGTGAATAGAATGCCCCTTCTGTCTCGGGAAGCGGAGCTCGAGCACCTTTTCCTTGCCGGTAAGCATGAAATTCCGCACGCAGCTCCCCTTTTTTACACCTAGCGATTTGCATCCCTTCAATTCGCACTCGGTATCATCCCCTTGCACGACCACCATGACTTTCTTTGCACCGGGAGGACAAGGGATTCGGATCGAACGCGCTTTGTCGCAATCTATGGCGGTAGACAGGTCGCCGTCCGTCAACAACTCGGCTTCGCCCTGCCCCAAACCCTCTGCCACCTGCGCCTCGAATCGATTAATACGCACACTGCGGGGATTGCCGGTGTTGACGAGTCGCACACTGCTCAGGGGTTCCTCGCCGAGTTGCGCGGCTAGGAACGTGCCGTCTTTCTCCGGAGTGAGTTTTACCGCGCGGGTTGTCCCTCCCTCGGTGGTGATCTCCAATCTTCCCCATGCGGCGAGTTCCGGATCATCCAAGTTCACGCGTACCTCCCGCAGCACCAGTGAACCGGGCAGTTTTAACTCGATAGCGGCATTTTTCGGGAGCTGATGCACTTCCGGCACGCGATTGATAATCACGGCACCACCGGTCATCGCCGTTGTAAGTGCGGGTGTGTCCCCCCCCCCGAATTTTGCCGTGGGCAGCGGCATGCGGTTCACGGAAAATTCGTAGACACAGAGCCAATTCTCGCGCGCCCGTGTAATTCGAAAACGGACATAGCGTGCGCGCTGCGGCGCGGCGGTGAGATTCAGCGTCGCATCCGCTCCGTGACTTTCCACGCCGGCAGGCTGCCAGCTCTCCCCGTCCTGCGAAAACTCAAACTGCCCGGATTCGGGGTAATCATTGGCGCGCGGTCCTCCCATGCGCAAACAAATTCGCCGTATATCCTGCCGTTCTCCGAAGTCCAGACAAAGCCAATCTCCTGCTTGTTGTCGGGCTCCGTTCGCCCAGAAGCTCCGGGGGTCATTATCGAAGAGCGCCACAGCGTTGTTTTGCGCATTACCGCGATTCGTCGTGAATACGGGCTCTGCCGCCGGGCGTTTGGTGATCTGCGCGAACACCTGTTGATTCGCCGTGCGGTACACCTGACGAAGCAGCGGTGTCATGACCCGACTCGCCACTTCCACATCCGTCGCGGGTATCACGGCATGCCCGTTCCAGCCATCACGAGTTTGCCTGCTCATTTCATCGAGCACCTTGCCCACCTCCAAGAGGGAAGTCAAATGCGCACCGGCAGAGGTCTTGGCATCCGAAGCATCGAGGGCGAGCTGCCCGACCCGTCCCACGCGTTCAAATTGCCGCAGCCAAGGCTCGATGGTGGCAGCCAGAGTCGGCTCCCCCTCCCGCAATTCGCGCCCGGCTCTTTCCATATTTTTGAACTCTTCGCGCAACTTGGCAGCAGCCTTGGCATCCGGCTTTCCCTCTGCCAAACTGCGGAGGAACTGCTCCGCCACCGGCGTAATCCGCACGGATTCCTCGCGGTCATACCCGTGGTTGTTCGGCAGAAGGTATGAATTGTGCTCGCAGAACAACAGCATGGCTTTTTGGTGCGCCGGGTACAGCCGCGCGATCCCGTCTTTCCAGCTCTGCTCCGAATGAAACCGCGTGACGTTCCAAGTGTAGTCTGCCACCCCGAAGAGCCCCACTTTGTTGGCTTCCGCCTGCTGCATGGGGTTCGCGACGAAGCCGCTCATGAGCTTCAGCATTTCACGCTCCTGCCCCATCCCGTAGGCGCGTCCCATGGAGAGGCGTCCGCTCTTGAAGTCATTGCAGGGCCAATTCCACCAGATAAACGTGGGGCGTCCCAACTGCTCCCTCACCCAGCGTTGCCCGGCAAGGGTGATGTCGTGCACCACGGTGTCTCCCGTCCACATCACGCAGGTGGATGGCTCCAGCCCCTGCCCGAGCCTGCGCAGGAAGCCCGGGTTGGTCCAACTGCGGTTGTAGCCGGTGGGACACATGATGAGCGTCTGATTCACGTCCGGATGCGTCCGGATGAAGTGCTCGGTGAGGTAATTGCACAGCTGCACCTGTCGCTCGGGTTTCCCGATCTCCCCGGCACTGTCATCCACGAGTACCCCGAAGGCTCGCACCCCCAACTCGTAGATGTGCTGCAGCTTTTGGCAGAGGGCGTCCAGCTGCGTCTTCCCTTCATTATCCTGCCAATGCACGGTGTTGGCGGGGTGGATAGCCCACACAAAACGCACGTGATTTTTGCGGGCATTCTCGACCAAGCGTTTGAGCTCCGCTGCACGCTCCGGCGGATAGGGCTTGTAGCAGCCCCCGCCGTGGTGATAGGGGTCATCCTTGGGGGCGTAGATGTAGGTATTCATTTTGTTACGCCCGTAGAAATCAAAGAGCGAGCAGCGCGCTTCCGCGCTCCATGGAATGCCGTAGTACCCCTCGACGACGCCGCGAAAGGGGAGGTCCGGCCAGTCGATCACTGTCCCGAGGTGCAACTTGCCCAACTTGGCAACCTGCGTTACATTTTGCTCCGGGTAGGGGTCTCGCTGCGCGGTGTCCGCCCCGGGTACCCCTTGCAACAGCTGCGAAATGGTCTGCTTGGCATAGAATTCCCCGTCATCATCGTTCGCCCATACCTCCGCCCGCTCGGGGGTAATCGTCACGGCGTATGCCCCCGGTTTATCCGAGGGCAACTTTGTCCACATACCCCCGGTAGCACCGGGCTTGCGGCGGTGGACATCGACACGCTGCACCTGCGTGACCTGCTCACTGAGCTCGCACTGCTGCGGCGTGGGGTATACCACCGGAGGAGCAGCCGGTGCCGGGCACGCACCCACGAGGAGAAGCCCCGCGAGTCTTCGAAAAACCTTCATCATTTCCTCTTCTTTTTCACCTTCTTCGTGTAGTAACGCACATAATCTACTTCAAACGCGACCGGATATTCCGCCGCCGCCGGTGGCTCCGCCCAAGCATCCGTGCCGCCTATTGCCAAGTTGATGATGAGGTAGCAAGGCGTGCGCAATGGATTTCCCCCGTCCGGGTAATCGGCTTCCTTGATATCCACCCCGCCTATCTCATCTCCGTCTATGAGAATTCGCATGCGCTCCTCGTCCCACTCCAACACGTAGTTGTGAAATTTTTCGCTGTAGTTGGGGATGTCTGTGGTACAGATGACTTTGTGCTCCTCCGTTGTCCCGTTTTTCCCCCAGCGAAAGATGCTGTACACCTTGTTGGGTTCTTGCGAGATGTGTTCCAAGATGTCTATCTCCCCGTTTGTCGGCCACTTGTACTTATTTTCGTGCATGGTCCAGATGGCGGGCCACACCCCGTGTGCCTTGGGAACCCGCGCACGTATCTCTAACCGCCCGGGGGCTGAGAACGTCTGCATCCCTCGCGTGGTGATTGAGCCGCTCGCGTAGCCCTGTGTCTTGACGTTTTGCGGCCACGTCGTCGCGGCAGATTTGTACAAGCTATTGGGTGTCTCTCTGGCTTCGGCAGTGATACGGAGCATCCCGTCCTTCACTCGCACGCTTTCCTTGGTATATGCCTGCGAACACCCTCGATTGCGCGTTACTCCCTCTTCATAGCACCAGTTCTTTTCATTGAGTTTTGTGCCGGAAAACTCATCGTGCCACCCCAGTTTCCACCCACCGGGAAGTGTCTTCGGTGCCTGACTCGTATGCCCGCCGGTTGCCGCTGCCAAGGGCATTATGCCGCAGAGCATCCACACAAACCGGAGGCACATCAGCATGCCTACCCTCCTGCCGCGCAGATGACCGACATCACCGACGGTCGCGACGGTACCGGACGCCACACAGGTCGGGGCAGGGAGCTCCCCCTTCCTCGCCAATCTCCTGAAAATCGCCGCGAAGCCGTACCCGCAGTCTCTGTCAGTTTCCACATTCATGCTCGCTACCGATTTTCTTTGCTCGCTCGCATCGCTTCCTCAGCAGCTGTAATTGCCGGGGTCTTGGGTGATAGTCACATCGTGCGGGTGACTTTCCTGCAAGCCGCCGGTCGTGATGCGGACAAAGCGCGCGTGCTCCCGCAGCTCCTGCAGGGTTCTCGCGCCGAGATAGCCCATGCCGGAACGCAAGCCCCCCACCAGCTGGAATACGACGTCCGCCAACATCCCTTTGTAGGGGACGCGTGCTTCCACGCCTTCTGCCACGAGCTTGCCGCTCGAGTTCTGTCCGTAGCGGTCGCCGGATCCGGCTCGCATGGCACCGAGGGATCCCATTCCACGATAGGCTTTGTAGTTGCGCCCTTGGTAGTGCACCACCGCACCCGGGCTTTCCTCGCAGCCCGCGAGCATTCCCCCGAGCATCACGAGGTCCGCCCCCGCTGCCAATGCCTTCACGGCGTCTCCCGAGTAGCGTATCCCTCCGTCCGCTATCACGGTAACCCCAGCGGGTCGCGCAACTTTGGCTACCTCTTGGATGGCGGTAAATTGCGGCATGCCCACGCCGGAAATAATGCGGGTCGTGCAGATGGAGCCGGGTCCCACACCCACTTTCACGGCGTTCGCCCCCGCCGCAATGAGGTCCCGCGCCCCCTCTTGGGTCACGACATTGCCCGCCACGACCGGCTTGCCCATCTCTCGTAACTTCTCGACCACGTGCAGCACGCGCGTGGTGTGCCCCGTGGCGGCATCGATGAACAGGACGTCCGCCCCCGCTTCCATCACCGCCTGCGCACGGTCCCGGAACTCCGGTCCCGGTCCCACAGCTGCCCCGCAGCGCAGTCTTCCGAATTCGTCCTTGGTCGATTCTTGGAACGCTTCCCGCTTGCGGATGTCCGTATCCGTAATCAACCCAACTAAATACCCCTTCTCGTCCACGAGCGGTAGCTTTTCTATCCTATTGCGGTAGAGTATTTTACGAGCTTCCTCTTGGGTCGTGTTGGGTGCCCCCGTAATGAGTCGCGCGAGCGGTGTCATCACGTCTTCCACCCGCAGAGAATCCATGTCATGCCCGTCGTACACGCGCATATCGCGCCCCGTGATAATGCCTTCCAGAACATTCTCGGCATCCACCACGGGAAAGCCGGAGAAGCCGTGTTCGAGCATGATACTCTTGACTTCGCTGAGGCGCATCCCCTTGCTCACGGTGATCGGCTTGGTAATCACCGCATTTTCAAAACGTTTCACCCGCGCCACCATCGTCGCTTGCTCTTCAATGCGGTTATTGCGGTGTATCACACCCATGCCTCCCTCTCTCGCCATGGCAATCGCCATGTCCACCTCCGTCACCGTATCCATCGGTGCCGACAGCACCGGCATTCGCAGCGATATCCCTTCACTGAGCCGAGAGGACGTGTCCGCGTCCCCCGGCAAGATGCTGCTCAAACACGGTAGCAACAGCACATCATCAAACGTAAGTCCCAGTTGTATCTCATCCATATCGCAGTCTACCACCTTTTCTCCCCTTTTGCAAGCCCGCCTATCACCAAACTGTCCAAAAAATAAATTTCCCCCTGCAACAAAACCATCGTATACCACGAAGCGTCCTATTTTCTCAGGATAAATACGTCTTGCCACGTCAGGCTGCCGAATAAAATTACGTCAGATTGAGGAATAAAATCGCGTCAAATTGCCGAATTATACTTGTAAGATATTCATTTACATCGTATAAATACTTTCGGAAAAAGTCCGGTATAAATCTGCGTAGGTTGCGGAAGAGACCGTGTCCGTAAAAGTTCGCTGCGAAAGAACAGAATCTCTGCCAACGAGAGCGACGGATAGCACCCGGACCACGCGCGAGGATAGCATCGAGGAACTCCCAGAATTTGTGCAGACGAAAGTCTACGTACTGAGGGTCAAGGAATATCGGTTCATTGAGGATAGCTAGCATGCGGTCCGGACTTTGAGATAGTTCAAGGATGTGACGAATGAGCGCGGACTCGTTACGAAAATCGTGCGCATGAACAAATGCGTGCGGGTTAAAGATGGAGGTCACGTGATCATCTCCCCAATAGATGGGGATGGTGCGTGCACGAAAAGCATCCAATAGCTTTTCCGTGCAATAGCCCGGGGATGCAGCGTTCTCGTAGGCAACTGTGAAACAGTAGCCCCGCAAAAATTCAATTTTATCCGGCACACAAAAGCCGATATTATCCATGAAGGAACCGCCACAATCTACGCGTATGTAGGCACTCAAGCGACGAACAAAGTGGTTTCTGCGACGGCATGTTCCGTTTCTACAGATGAATGCACAGAATTTCTTCTTAGTGGCTAGAAACCAATCGCGGGAAATGGGAGTGCGCTGTTGCAGGGCACGGTAGGAGGCACCGGAGTCGTAGAGTGCATGGTGCATGAAATAGGGGAAGTACAAACGGCGGTCATCTTCATGCAACTCGTGCGAGATGCAGTAGTCAAATTCGTTGAGGTCAGCCGCATGGTTTTCTCCCGTGAAGAGAACTCGAACGCCTAGATGCCTTCTGTAGTGAAAACGGAAAGTGTCGCAAAGTAAGATATCTGATTCTGTAAAGTGTTCACAGGGCAATACTTGCACCCGACCCCCATATCGCTGCATTAGCGCACTTTTGAATGCAGGCATGTGGATACTCAAGCCGCTGCTCGACAACAGAAGGGGGCGGCTCGTTGGATTCTCGAGGCAGTTTGTGTTCACGTGATTGGCATCAGTACAGTTTCTTTCGCGAGGTTGTTGGGGAAATACATTTCGCTTTCCATCGTGTGGAATACCCCCTCACCGTACAGCTCCCCGAACGCGTTTGTCGCGCCATTTTCATAGTCCCCAGAGATGACCGCCCGAGAAAAGCATGTGAATGATGCCACCGCGCAGACAGCCATGAGTACAGACCGGAGGGAGTGAGGTAAATGAAGTTTTATTGTGGTGCTTGGGTTTGAATCTCATTGTGTCGGGCTTCCGCAGTGCGCGGGAACACCCGGCGGAAATTATGCGTATTGACAATACGTAGACCTCCTCCCACCACACCCGCATCTTCCCGGCTCTGCCACTTCGTACTTTCATTTCCCCGTATTTTCCCGCGATGAAGTTGTCGCTCTACTGCTTTTTTGGTGGTAAAGATTAGGCTTGACCTTATGCGGGACGGAGTGTACTCTGGGGAACGTTCCCCTGCTTGGGGAGCAAACCTCGGATTTTCAGCACATGGAAACGCAGAAGATTGAACGCGCTCTGTTGTCTGTATCGGATAAGACAGGACTGGAAGAATTTGCCAAGGGGCTGGTTGATATGGGTGTGCAGCTTATATCCACGGGCGGCACCGGCAAGTACCTGAAAGAGCATGGTTTGCCGGTAACGGAGGTATCAGAATACACGGGAGCTGCCGAGCTCTTTGACGGGCGGGTAAAGACTCTGCACCCCAAGATACACGGTGGGCTCCTGCAACGCCGGGACCTCCCGGAACACCGTCAACAGGCGCAGGAGCACGATATCCGGACCATTGATCTCGTGTGTGTGAACCTGTACCCCTTCGAACAAACCATAGCACGGGATGGGGTCACATCGGAAGAAGCCATCGAAAACATCGACATAGGCGGACCATCGATGTTGCGCTCAGCTGCCAAGAATTACGCATACGTCACTGTGGTGACAGACCCGGCAGACTACGGTGCGGTGCTGGAGACGATGCGCAATCAGGGGGGCGGCACCACTCTTCGTTTGCGTGAACGTTTGGCGATCAAGGTGTTCATGAGGACCTCGGCGTACGACAGCGTCATAGCGAACTACCTCGGGCACCAAGCGGTGGGAATGACGGCGGATAATCTTGCCCTTTCTCTGCCGTTTGCGCAGACACTCCGCTACGGTGATAATCCGCACCAACCCTGTACCCTCTACGGGGACTTCCATAAGATCTTTCGTCAAATGCAGGGGAAGGAACTCTCGTACACCAATGTGCTCGACCTCGATGCCGCCGCTTCCCTCATTTTCAACTTCAGGCGACCGACTGTTGCCATCCTCAAACACACCAACCCCTGCGGGGTGGGGCAGGACGACAGCGACCTCACGGAGGCATGGAAGAGAGCTTTTCAGACTGATACGCAGGCCCCGTTCGGCGGTGTCATTGTCATGAACAGACCGATGACGGAAGCCTTGGCACGCATCATCAGCTCCATTTTCACGGATGTCATCATTGCACCGGATTATGAACCGGAAGCACGTGTCGCCCTGCAGAAAAAGAAAAATTGCCGCATCATGCGCATCGATACGGAGGCATGGAAAACATACTGCAAGTTACCGGTACTGCGCTCTGCCCCGGGCGGAATCATGACGATGAAGCGCGACGATGCGCCCCTCGGTCTGGATAGTCTGGAAACCAAGGTGGTCACCAAGCGCGTGCCCACAGCCGAGGAGTTGGAAGCCATGCGCTTTGCTTGGCGCGTCTGTAAGCAGGTTCATTCCAATGCCATTGTCTTTGCCAACAGAAACGCAACCCTCGGTATCGGAGCCGGGCAAATGAGTCGCGTGGATTCAGCCAAAATCGCCGTTTGGAAAGCCGGGCAAGCCGGTCTAAGTCTCAAGGGCAGCGTAATCGCATCCGATGGTCTGTTCCCCTTTGCCGACGGTTTGCAGACAGCCATTGACGCGGGGGCTACCGCCTGCATCCAACCGGGAGGTTCCATCCGTGACCAAGAAGTCATTGATGCGGCGGATGCGGCGGGTATAGCCATGGTGTTCACGGGTGTGCGTCATTTCCTCCACTGACTTCTGCCATGCGCTTGGGTGTCAACATTGACCATGTAGCCACACTGCGGCAGGCTCGCTATGCGGGTGTGCCCACAGCTGCCCGCCCCGAACCCGATGTGCTCGAGGCTGCCCGCGCCGCCATGGACGGCGGAGCGGATTCCATCACTCTGCACGTGCGCGAAGACCGACGCCACATTCAGGAGGCAGATGCCCTAGCCGTAAAGGGCGGTATCCCCCTGCCCCTCAATCTGGAGATGGGTGCCACAGGGATCATGCTCGATGTCGCCCTGCGCATCAAACCTACCTATGTATGTCTCGTGCCCGAACGCCGTCTCGAGGTGACCACGGAGGGCGGTCTCAATGTGGCAGCGCGACAGTCGGAACTGCAGGCTCTCGTCATGTCATTGGCGGAGCACGGCTGCCGCGTGAGCATGTTCATTGATCCCGACGCCGTCCAAGTAGAAGCTTCCGCCGCTATCGGTGCCCCCATGGTGGAACTCCATACGGGTCGCTTCGCCAACACATCCGGTCCCGAGCATGAGCAGGAGTTGTCGCGCCTCATTGCTGCCGCATCTCTCGCCCATTCCCTCGGTCTCGAAGTGCACGCCGGACACGGCATTCGCTGCTCTCACCTCTCAGAAATCGCCCGCATCCCCCACCTCTCCGAACTCAACATCGGTCACACCCTTATCTCCCGCGCCGTCTTTATCGGTCTCCCCGCCGCCGTGCGCGAAATGAGAGAAAAAATCAATGAAATTTTCCCGAGGGTTTGAAATAGCGAAGCTGAGGAGTGACGGGAGGGGTGGGCAGTGCGGAATTGACAGGAAAGAGGTGGGTGGTGGAAGAGTGGGGACACCGTATGTGGCGGAGAGGGCGGGAAGAACGAAGTGAAGGAGTTAGGCGCGACAAAGTTGCGAGGATGCGTTAAGCGAAAGCGAAGCAGAAAAGGCGCGTGGGGATAAGCCGACGCATCCGTGGAGTTGAGACCCCCTCAGTACGCAGAGCGAGTGCGACCAGCATGGGGATTAGCCTTGCGGCGTTTCTCGAGAATTTTATCGGGACAGACATGACTTTTGCCTTGACTTTCCCCTCATCATCCGCTACACTGACCGCACCGACCCGTGAAAGCGGGTGTCGTTCAGTGGTAGGACACGTGCTTCCCAAGCATGTAACGCGGGTTCGATTCCCGCCACCCGTAGTTTCAAAATGCTCCGCAAAGTGCCGCAATGTGTTGACAATGCGGCACTTTTTTTATAAAATGCTCCGCAATGCAAAGCAAACCTCATTACAACTTTCTTACAACTCCCCATTACAACTCATGAGCACCCCCACCCCAAAATACACCGGCACCTTCTCCCTGAACCAAGCCCCCAACTCCCCCTACTGGATGGTCACCTTCACCGCCCCGGACGGTCGCCAAAAACGCCGCAGCACGAAAGTCCCCCATCGCGGCGGCATGTACCAAGGTGAACGCCTCACCGCCGCCCAAGCCCGCAAACGCGCGGAGCTCGTCGCCTACGCCATCGCCACCGAGGTAACCGAAGAATACCACGCCCGCGACAACACCACCGTCCGCCGCCTCTGCGAGCTCATGCTCACCGGCAAGCTCGGACGCGTCTCCCTCGCCACCTACGAAAACGCCCGCGCCGACTACAACCAATTCCTCGCGTGGCTCGGCACCCGCGCCGACGCCCCCGCCCGCCTCATCACCCGCGCCGACATGCGCTCATGGGCACTCGCCCGCCGCGCCGAAGTCCGCCATAAAACCGTCTGCAAAGCCCTCACCGCCATCCGCGCCGCCTTCGCGTGGGCAGTAGACTCCGGCATCATCCCCACCAACCCCTGCGACGGTCTCCGCGTCGCCCCCGACTCCCGCGACGAAAAAGTCATCCACGAAGCATTCACCCTCGACGAAGTCCGCCTCCTCCTCGCCAAACTCCCCGACGAATGGGCATCCGCCGTCCGCTGCTGCCTCGGCACCTACGGTCAACGCCTCGGCGACATCCTCCGCCTCCGCTGGGACGCATTCGACTGGCGCACCCGCACCGTCCGCATCATCACCGGCAAAACCGCCCGCCACCTCCTCCAGCCCATGCAAGACTCCTTCTACGCGTGGGCACGCGCCCGCTACGAACAAGCCCAAGCCCTCGGCGGCGACGCCGCCATCTACGTCCACCCCACCCTCCGCTCCCACTCCAACCCCTCCGCCGAATTCACCCAACTCGTCCGACTCCACGGCATCGGCATCATCGGCAAAGGGGCAGGGGGGCACCGCCGCGCGTGGCACTCCAAAACCTTCCACTCCCTCCGCGCCACCGTCGCCACACTCCTCCAAGCCTCCGGCGTCTCACAGGGTCTCGCCATGGAACTCGTCGGGCACGAATCCGCCGCCGTCCACGCCGCCTACATCCGCCCCACCACCGACCAACTCCGCTCCGCCGCCGCCAAACTCCCCGAACTTTGAAAAAAAATCACTTTTCCCCTTGACATTCAACCCCGCCCGTGCTAAACTCCCCCCCGTCAGGAATCCCTCCTGACACCCCAAGCCCGCCGGAACCCCCAAATCCCCCCGGCGGGCACTTTTTTTGCCTTGACTCCGCGCCCCCTCCCGCGCTACACTCCCCGCAGATAACCTCCCCCGCCTCTCCGCCAGCGCAGCGTGAAGCGCACACGGGGAGGGTTTTTTTACCCACCCCGAGTGGTATTTTCCAAATTGGAAACAACCACTCCCCCCCCCCCAAACAAAGCGGGCAGGAGCTCCCGCTCCCACCCGCCGCTTGCATCTCCCATCACATCACACCCGCGCTACGCAGCAGCGGGAGTAAATCCTTCATCGCACAGTATGCTCACCACACCCTGCTCCCTCTTTCTCCCCGCGCCGATGGTAAACGTCACCCCCGCCAGCATCGTATCAATCTCCCGCTCCGGTCTCCGGATATGGAACTTCGCGTTCTGCCAAATCCCATACACCAGATTATCCTGCACCCACACCGGGCACACCCGCACATACTTCTTCGCCCCCGAACCGCCGATATTCACCAGCGGCAGCGTATCCACTATCAGGAACTTCACCCCGAGTATCCTATCCACAAACCCCGTCTGCAGCATATTGAACCCGTACAGCTTATTGATAAACTTCTCATCCGTCATCAGCTCCAACGCCTGCCGGTGCGTGATTGCGCAACACAGCTGACTCCCCGAATGCGTCGCGTACCGCGCCGACATCGCCTGCACCGCAGCCGCCAGCTTCTCATTATTTATCCCGCTCAGCTTCGGCGTCCCACTCCGCACAAAATTCACCGGTATCACATTCGTCCGCTTCAAATCCAGCACCGTCGTCGCCGTGTACTTTGTGTAATCCGCCAGCGGCGTCGCCGTCCCCTCCACCGTCGGCTGAAAACTCAGCTCCACCTTCTCATCCGCGTCCTCCCCCACATAATTCGCCCCCAGCAGCCCCCCGGTCGCCCCGCCTTTATACGGCGAGCCATCCACCCCATCCGCCATCACCGTCGTCGGCGTCTTGATAATATACTGCCCCTTCGTATCCCCGGCTCCGGCATCTATCGCCGTCCCCATCAGCACCTCATCCTTCGCCCGCTCCGCCGCGTGCGCCAGCTGCGTGGTCATCTGCGTCAAATTGATCGGCAGATTATGTAAAAACAGCTCATCATCCGTGGACATCGACAGGAACTTCTCAAAGCTCTCCCCCTTTATCGCCCTCAGCCCATAATCCAGCTCCGTCGCCTCCACCTGTTGATACCGCTGCTTGCGCCGGTTCACGCTCGTACTCCCCACGGCGGGCATCTGAAAATACTTGCCCTTCTCCACGTTGATAATTTGCGCGAACGGCTCCAACACCGAATGCATCTGCTGCAGCTCCTCAATAAATTGATTGCTGCGCGTGCGCTCGTACATGTCTATGATTTTTTGCTCCAGTTGCATAACGCCACCACCTTAACCCACATCCCCCACACAAACCAAACGTGGCGGCATCACCTGACACCGCCACGCCAACCCAATAACTACTACCCACGAAACCTAATATATCCTCGCCCCCGCCAGCGCGTTGAACTGCTGCTTCGCCGCCTCATACTGCGGATGCCTCGGATTCGCCAATATCTTATACAACTCATTATGCGGATTCTCCATCGCGTCCCGCAACGCCGCCTCCCGAGAACTCGGCGTCCCCTGCGCACTCCCCCCCGCCACCTTCCCCTCCCCCAGCCGCCCCAGCAGCGCGTGCACCACCTTGTAAACCGCCGGTCGCATCAGCTCCCCCGCCTCCGCCTGCGTTATCTCCCCACGCGCCAGCATCCCCTTCAAATGCCGCCCCGTCGCCTGCATATTCGCCTCAAACTTCGCGCCCCACGCCTTCCGCAGCCCCTCATAATCCGCCGTTGCCCGCTCCTCCGCTTGCGCCTTAAAATAATCACACATCCCCGCCACCAGCTTCCCCGCTGCCCCCGCTTCTATCCCCGCCTCCCGCGCCAGCTTCGTTATGCTCGCCCGCGTCCCCTCATCCTCATTAAAATTCGCCCCGAAGTCCGGCGCATAATCCCCGCTCTCCTCCGCCGCCGGTGCCTCCGCTCCCCCTCCACCCCCATCATCCTTCAACTGCGTAAAATCAAACGGATTCCCCGCCGCCTCCTCCCCCCCACGGGCATCTCCCCCACCCACCGGTGTCTCCGCCGCCACAGCCCCTTCTGTGCCCTCCACAGGCACCGCTGTGCTCCCTTCACTTCCTGCCGGTGCTCCCGGCTCTGCTACTGCGTCTGTCATATTCGTGTGTGTGTGTGGTTTCAATCATCTTCATTTCTCCGGAGACTCCCGCGCCCGTCGGCACGCATCCTCTCCAGCCATCGAAAATACAAATACTCCCCCTCCCGGCTCGCCGCCCGAAGTGCCATCACCGCCGCGTCCTGCGCCACCCGCTGCCCATCAGCCAGCACCTCACAATCCCTAAAAAACGGCATACACCCCTCCGCGTGCGCCCTCATCAGCTCCCACGCCTCATCGCTTATCCCACGCGCCAGCACCCGCGCCTGCCGCATCCGCTCCGCGTGCGCCCTCTCCTCCGCAGTCTGTTCACGCCTAGCCATCACGTCAACCCTGCTTGCTGTTGCGCACCCGCAGCCACCGCGTTATCCCGGTTCGTCTGCGCCATCGCCGCCGCCATCTGCATCTGCGCCGCCGCCTCCTGCTGCTCACGCCGCTGCCTACCAAGCTCCTCACTCTCCTGCACATCCCGCATACATTCCACCGGCACATTCTCCTCCCCGCACACAAACTGCATTATCTGCGCCGGCTTTGCCCAATCCAGCCACGCCGCGTCCTGCGTCGCACCCATCATCCCCACCGCAAACTGCAACGCGCTCTGCAGCCCTCCCTGCTTATTCCGCTCCAACGCCTTTGCCAACCTCCCCACATAATGCACCCCCGGCGCGAGCACCTGCAGCCGCACCGCACCCCGCGCCTTATCCATCCGCACCACCCGAAACAACCTCTTCGGTGCCCTCTCCGGCTCCCCGAACTTCCCCTGCCGCATCAAAATACAAAATACCCTATTCAACAGCGGGCGCAAATCCGCCGTGAACTGCGTGAACGTCTGCGAAAACGTCATCAGCTTCTCACTCTCCCGGCTCTGCACCTCCGCCGCCGTCATCTGCCTATCCACTTGGCTCACCACCTGCAGCACACTCACAAACAACGCGTCATCTATCTCCTGCAGCCACATCTCCAGCAAATCCCGCCCCACCCGGTACTCCGTCGCCGCCGCCCACTCCCTCGGGTAACCCTTCCCCTCATCCTCCGGGCGTATCACCGTTATCCCCCCCGCCCGCATATCCAGCTCCTCCACCAGCCCGGCCGTCGTTATCACACGCGGATACGCGCACGCCTTCGCTTGGTCTTTCAACGCCTCCTCCATCTCCAAGCAATCCTTTATCACATCCACTATCGGCGCAAGCGCACTCTCCCCATACACCGTGTTCCCATACTTCATGTGCCGCGTCGCGAGGTACGGAAACTCCTCAAACCCACTCTCCGCTATCACCTTATGCTCCCCCGGCACCATATAAACCTGCGCAAAATTCATCGCCTCACCCCTTATCTCCTCCTCCCCCAACCGCCCCAAATTCCCCTCATTCGGCACATCCCTCCGACACACCAAATGCCACATCTCAAAATTCGCCACATACCGCGTCTCCGCGTCATTATACGCCTGCTGCAGCCCCGGCGTCAGCGCGTCATACCCCCACTTATCCACCGCCTGCTGCGGAGAGTACATAAACCTCCGCACCACCGTCTCCACCTCATGATTCGAATTCTCCGCCAGCGCGTACGTCCCCGCAGGCACGTGCGTGAACACCAGCCCCCCATTCTCCCCAGCCTCCGCCAGCATCAGCCCAGTCCCCGTCGCCACCTTATCCAATATCGTCGCTATCAGCTCCGTGTGAAAATTACTGTTCTCCAGCTCCTTCTGCGTCACCTGCCCCGCCATATTCATCCAATCCTTACTCTCCTCATCCCCCGCCTCAAACGTAAACCAATTCACCCCACGCGGCGTGATGTACGTACTGTGCGCACTCACCAGCTTCAGCAGCCCCACCTTCGCCCGACTACATATCCTCGGTCGCTTCCCCCTTCCCCCTATCTCCTGCAGCATCGTCCCATCCACCAGCTCCGGCACCACATGCCGCACATACTCATGCCAATCCGTCGGCACATACCGGCTCATCAGCGACTGCGCCGTCCTCCAATAATCCTCCTCTGTCCGCGCTCCTGCCATCGTCTTATCCAAGCGTCATCCGCGTCCCTCCTCCCAGCAACCCACTCCGCAGCGTACTCCCCAGCGTCATCTTCCGCTTATTCGCTCGCTTCGCGTTCTCCTCCTCCAACGCCTCCTGCTCACTCCGATACTTCACCATATTCAGCGGGCTCAGCTGCACATTCACATTCCTCGCCGCCGCTTCCTCCAGTGCCTTCACCGCCTCCCCCTGCGCCGCCTTCGCGTCGCTCCCTCCCGTCAACTTCGATAACCAGCCCATCGCCTTTACTTACTCAAAAATCTTACTACCCCCTCACCAATCGCCGCCACCACCGCACCCGGCTTCCGCAGCACCAGCTCCAAATCCCCAGCGTTCGTGATAAACCCGCATTCACACAACACCCACACCGGCTTCGTGTGCCGCAGCACATACAAATCCGTCCGCCGCACCACCCTCTCCGCCCGCCCCGGCAGCACCCGGCACAGCCCCGCAGCCACCTCCACCGCCAGCTTCTTCCCCGCCTCACTATAATAACACACATGCCCCCCATGCGCACTCTCCCTCCCCGCGTCCATGTGCAAACTCACCCCCACACGCACACCACTCCGCCCATTCGCCGCCGCCACCGTATCCCGCAAATCCTCCGCGTTACTCTCATCCGGAAAATCTATCACCTCCGCCTCCACCCCATGCCCCGCCAGCCACTCCCGCAGCTCCGCCGCCAGCCCCGCGCACACCGCGTGCTCCTCCCACTCCCCATTCCGCGCACCGGTTCCCCCGGCGTGCCCTACATCTATTATCACTTCCGTCTTCATTTCTTATTGCTTATGTCTAATAACCTTATCGCTTGCGTCAGCTCCTGCACAGCTTGCGTCATGTCCGATTGAAACTTGTGGTCTTCCCTTATCAGCTCTATCAGCCTCTCCTCATTCCTATCCGCCCTCTCCGCGTACCAATACAACACCGCGAACCCGCTTATCGCCAACACCGCCCACGACTTCTCACATACCTGCCTAAACACATACGAATACCACGTATCCTCCGGCATCCTCTTGCACATCGTCATTCAACTCCTTTCTTCATTGCTCCATCGGTTCTACCCACCGTATCTTATACTTCCGCGTCAGCTCCTCCATCACATAATCCTCCGGCTGCCCCAAATTCCCCGCGTGCTCCAACGCCCGCGTCCCAGCGTGCCTATCCCCATATATCGTCAACTCACACCCCGGATACTCCCGCGTCAAATGCCACGCCGCCTCATACAGCGTCGTCTTACTATTCACCACCGGTATCGTCCCATCCTCTATCACACTCCAATTATCCCCCAAACCATGCCTCTTCACCACCTCCAGCATCCTACCCATACTCTCCTCCCCATTCACCACCTGCCGCGCAAACACCACCCTCCGGCACCCCCTCAGCGCGTCCCCATGCTGCGCACCCGCGTCATTCGCCAAATACTGCGTCCCCGGCAGCACATACGCTATATCCGTCCTCCTCCCCACACACCCCGTATCCAAACTCCGCAAATCATTCACCCGCACCACCAAATCATAATCATGGTCTATCTCCTCATTATACTCCCGCCCCCACAGCATATTATTCGACACCAGCGCAATCCTCCGCCCCACCCTCGCCGGGAGCAACGCCTCCCCCACCCCCGTCCCCGCCAGCTCCGCCGCCAGCGCGTAATCCCCCTCCGCATCAATATCCAAATGCGTCAGCTCATGCCCATCCCACACCGGCTCCCACGCCTCACTCAGCAACTCCGCCCCCTCCTCAGCCACTGCCTCCCTATTCCACGCAAATATATTCCCATCCGCTGCCCACACCCAATTCGGATTCACCTGCCGCCTCGGAGAATTAATCGTGTGCGTCTCCTCCCCATTCGTCACCCGCCCCTGCAGCTTCAGCCTCCGCGCCGTATAATACCCCCGCGCACCCTCCGCCCCACGCAAATCCCTCCATATCTTCGCCAGCTTCCCGGGCTCACGGAACGGACTCGTCGGCTGCAGCAACGCGAAATACCGGCACTGCGGCAGCTGCTTCATCACCCCCCTTATCAGCCCCAGCGCATCCCCATCCCCACCACGCTCCGGCTCATAATACACCGCCACTTCGTACCGGTGCGCCAACGCAGCCACCGCCCCATCCGGCGTCGCCACGATCGGATGCACCCCCTCCTGCCGCGCATAGCTCACCGCCTGCTCTATCAGCGACACACCCCCCAAATGCCGCCCATTCTTCCCCGGGCACCCCCGGCTATTCAACTTCGATGGTATGATTGCAAACATATTTTTTTTTGTGTGTTTTTTAGAAAACTATGCTACGACGACGCATTCGGCGCGAAATCACTCACCCCCGGTATCAGCTCCGATATCTTGATTGCTCCCCTCGCACTTCCACTCAGATACCCTATCCCCGCGCACCCATCCAAATGCGCCACCGACAACGGACTCCCCGCAGCTATAAAGTAGAGTGAGAAGGTAGTCCCGGTTTTAATCAACGTGGTACAGCTTTTTGTCACGTTCGCTCCTCTCCCGATAGCCGTCGATAAGAAGGCACACGCCGATGTACACCCGCCGATGGCGATCGAGGAACCGCCCCTCGCCGATGCATTGCTGCCGATGGCGGTCGAGAAAAGGCCCTTCGCCGATGTACACTTGCCGATGGCGATCGAGTACCTGCCCTCCGCCGATGTACACCCGCCGATGGCGATCGAGGAACCGCAATCCGCCGATGCATTGCTGCCGATGACGATCGAGGAAGCGCACACCGCCCATGTACAACTGCCGATGGCGATCGATTTGTAGCCTCTCGCCGATACAATGCCGCCGATGGCGATCGAGGAACCGCAATCCGCCGATGCATGGCTGCCGATAGCCGTCGAGAAAATGTCCTTCGCCGATGTACCGTGTCCGATGGCGGTCGAGGGACCGCACACCGCCGATGCATTGCTGCCGATAGCCGTCGAGGAACTGTTCCCCGCCGATGTACACCTGCCGATGGCGATCGATTTGCAGCCCCTCGCCGATGCATTGCCGCCGATGGCGATCGAGGCGTTGCTCCTCGCCAATGCCGTGCCGCCGATGGCGATCGAGGAACTGCTACACGCCGATACAATGCTGCCGATGGCGATCGAGTAGTAGGTCGCCGATGCACAGTTGCCGATGGCGATAGCTTCATTTCCGCACGCCTTCGCGGAGGTTCCCACAGCTGTCGAAACCATGCCTTTTGCTATAGCACTATGTCCTATAGCTACAGCTCCTTCGCAGGAAGCCGACGATCCCGCGCCAATAACCATAGCGTAATTCCCATCCGCAGTGGCGGTATTGCCTATTGCCAAGGACGAGCCGCTATGCGCGGCGGTGTTTGTCCCTATCGCCGTGGAGCGGTATCCACAAGCCGTAGCCGAATTGCCAAATGCCGTGCTGGAATTTTCATACGCCTTCGCGCTCCTTCCCAGTGCCGTCGCGTATGGCATCTTCGCCTCCGCGTTGACTCCGATGGCGGTGCACCCGCAGGTGGTAGTGTACCCAATAATATCGCTCGCCGAGCTCCCCCCTCCCCCGAGCGTCCCCGCGCAGTACGCCGTCTTCATCTCCCCGAGCGTCTCCTTATTGCACCGCAGCCACCCCAAATCCGCCGCTTG
>CAYRJI010000022.1:0-25583 GCA_964424645.1 uncultured Akkermansia sp.
GTGCGTGCTGCGGGCATCTGCCACTGCGGGAAGCCCTTTACTATAGGCGATGTGCGGGTGCAGCCTGTGCCGGTGCTTCATTCCACGGTGGAAACCTACGGCTACGTGCTACGCTCCGGCACCTCGAGTTTCGGCTATGTGCCGGATGTGAAGGAACTCCCGTCCTCCTCCCGCGAGCTGCTGCGCGGACTGGATGTGCTTGCGCTGGATGGTCTCTGTTTCCATACGCACCGTACCCACCTGAGCGTTGAGGAAAACGTTGCCCTCATGCGTGAGCTGAAACCAAAACGCGGCTTTATCACCCACACCGGTCACCGCATCGATTACACCGCCTTAGCCGCATCCCTCCCGGACTTCATTCGCCCGGCTTACGATGGTCTGGAACTTGCCATCGGTGGCATCCTCTCGCCCCAAGAAACTCCCTGACACACTCACTGCCCCCGGCACGCCACTCGCACAGCGTTAATGTTTTGCGGAGTCACGTCTCTGAATTTTACCCGAATTCACCGAATATCCCGGGCAAAATTGCACACCTGTCCCAATAAAATTTTCGAGAAACGCTGCCATGTTAATCCCCATGCGGGTTACACCCGCTCTGCGTACGGAGGGGGCTTCAACTTCACGGGTGCATGGATTTGTTCCCCACGCGAGGTTCCCGCTTTGCGTTCATCGTCCCTTTCCGCGCAATCCTGTTACGCCTAACCCCTTCACTTCGTACTTCGTACTTCGTACCTCGTACTTAATCACCTCCCTGTTTCCCTGCCGCAAAGTCATCGCCTACCACTAGGTCTTTAATTCATTTGGGACAGATGCAGAGATTATCCCTTGCCGCCACAAATCTTACAATTCGGTCCGCTCGGATTGGACTCCATGTGTCCTTTGCCCTTGCCGTAATATCTGCACCCCGAACGGTGCACCTTGCCGGTGCTACTTACCCAATATTGCCCACCCTCTGTATCTCCTGTGGTGGCTGCAACGCTCTGATCCCCCGACAGTATCGCCGCCGGAGCAAGTGCCACCAACATGAGAGCGAGGAGAACACCCTGAACATATCGTATGATCGTCTGCATGCCGCAGATTATACTCCCAAAACCACAAAATGTAAGAAAATTATAAAAAAAGATTAGCATCGCAGCGTTTTTTAGGAAATTTTCTAGAACAAGTGTGCTCACACACGCTCCTCCTCGCCACATTTGTACCGCTCCACACACACCGCTCCTTGCCACACCATCCCCTTCCACCACACCTGCCACTCCCCGGCTCTGCCACTTCGTACTTTTCCTCGCCTCGTACTTCTTGTTGTCCGCGTACTTGCGGTGGGCATGTGCGACGGGCAAATGTTTCCTCCCCAAAACGTGCAGAATTGGTCCGATATTCCTCCCCAAAACGTGCAAAATTAGTTCAAGATTCCTCCCCAAAACGTGCAATTTTTCTTACAAAAGGGGAGGATGGGTGCATGAAAGCGACATAGAGAGAGGCTTTTAAAACAACTGAAAGAATGGAAGATGATCGGGGACCTAAAATCACTCATTTTTTGGGGGGAGGGGGAGCACGTCAAGTGGAGAAAACGTGGTTGATGCGGAAGTTCGGGCAACGGGGAACATCTACAATTGCACGGATGGTGAATCTGTGCCGAACCGTGGCGTTACGCATGCACGATTCTCCGGCTTTGCTACTTCGTACTTCCTTTTGCCTCGTACTTCCCATTTGCTTCGTATTTTCCCCCCTTTCTCGGCACCGCAATTGACTGAGTCCGATCAGGGCCGACCCCAACCGTACCGACGGGACATCCAATGATTTCACCAAACCGCTCGACGTATGCCCGGCAGTTGGACGGTAATTCATTCCACGAAGTACAGCCGGTGGTATCCTGCATCCAGCCGGGCAGGGTTTCATAAACGGGAGAGCACTTTTCCCAGTCATCGATGAGGGCAGGCGGGTACTCCAGCGTGCGGTCTCCCAGCCGGTAGGCAGTGCATATCTTAATTTCTCGGCAGGCGTCCAATCCGTCCAAATTGGTCATCGCCATCTCATTAAACCCGTTGAACATAGCGGAATAGCGCAGCACCACCCCATCTGCCCAGCCGCAGCGGCGGGGGCGTCCCGTCGTCGCGCCGAACTCGCGCCCGAGCCCGTGCAGGTACTCCGCCAAACCGGCGTCTTCCGTGGCGAAAGGTCCCGCCCCCACGCGCGTCGTATAAGCTTTACATACCCCGATAATTTTGTGGATGCCGGTGGGCGGCACGCCGGAGCCCGTACAACATCCCCCCGCACTCGTGTTTGACGAAGTAACGTACGGATACGTCCCAAAGTCCACATCCAGCATTGCCCCCTGTGCTCCCTCAAAGAGGATACCCTTGCCCGCTCTCACAGCGTGGTTCAGCACCGCCACCGTGTCCGTGATATGCGGTCGCAGCACCTCTGCGGCTTCCGCCACGACTCGCATCGTTTCCGCCGGGTCAACCGCCGGATGCCCGAGTCGCACCAGCTCCTCGTTCGCCGTGTCCAAGCGGGCGGCAAGAACAGCCCGCAAGTGCGCGGGGTCTGCGAGGTCAGCCATACGAACCCCTATACGTCGTACCTTGTCGGCATACGTAGGACCTATGCCTTGCTTGGTGGTGCCGATTTTGCGGTCGCCCAATGCCTCCTCTTGCGCAGCATCGATTTCTTTGTGGATGGGCAACACCACGTGCGCCCGATCGGAAACCAGCAAATTCTGCGGCGTAATTTCCACACCGAGACCGCGCAGGCAGGTGATTTCCTCGACCAAGGCTGTGGGGTTCAGCACGACCCCATTGCCGATGACATTGAGTTTGCCGGACCACAAAATCCCGGAGGGTATCAGGTGCAGCACGTATTTTTTCCCGTGGGTGATCACCGTGTGCCCCGCGTTACTGCCGCCTTGACTGCGCACCACGATGTCTGCTCCCTCAGTGAGATAATCGATCACCTTGCCCTTGCCTTCATCTCCCCACTGGGAGCCTATCACGAGTGTGTTCATAATGCGTTATAATTGAAACCTGCCTGCCTTGAAATCTTCGATCAACCCGATGAATTCGCCGAAAAAGTATGTGGCGTCTTTCGGACCCGGGGCTGCCTCCGGGTGGTATTGCACGCAAAAGACCGGGAGCCGCTTGTGACGCAGCCCCTCCACGGTGCCATCGTTGAGATTGATGTGGGTGACTTCTACATCCGATGGCAACGAGGCAGGGTCTACCGCGAAACCGTGGTTTTGGGACGTGATGGCGACCTTTCCCGTCCGCAAGTCCTTCACCGGTTGGTTCCCGCCGCGATGCCCGAACTTCAGCTTGAAGGTGCGCCCACCGAAGGCGAGTCCGAGCAGCTGGTGTCCCAAGCAAATGCCGAAGATCGGGAGCATCCCAAGCAACTTCTTGACCTCTGCATAAATGTCGGGCAGTGCTGCGGGGTCGCCCGGTCCGTTGGAAAGGAAGACACCGTCCGGCTCGAGTGCCGCCACGTCCTCCGCTTTCGTGTGTGCCGGTACAACGACCACATCGAATCCCTCTCGCCGCAGACAGCGCAGGATATTACGCTTGATGCCGAAGTCGTAAGCGACAATGCGGTAGCGGACGGGCGGGAGCTCGGCGTAGAGAGCGAGGTCCCCCGTGGTTTTGTTGGGCACCTTCCAGTTGCGGGACTCGCCTTGCCAGTGGTAGACCTCCGGCGTGGTTACCTCGCTCACAAAGTCACTGCCGAGCATCGTCGGTGCCGCCTGTGCGGTAGCTACCGCTTGCTGTGCCGTCAACTCCGATGTCAGGCAAGCGCGCTGTGCCCCCTCGGTGCGCAACAGCTTGGTGAGTTTCCGCGTGTCGATACCCTCTATCCCCGGTATGCCGTGTCGCTCCATCCAACTCGGCAGGGACTCGTTGCTGCGCCAGTTGGAGTGTCGCCGCGCCACCTCTGACACCACAAATCCCCGTACTTGAGGCTGCGCCGACTCGTTGTCCTCCTCACAAATCCCGTAATTGCCGATAAGTGGGTAGGTCATGGTCACAATCTGCCCGCGATAGGAAGGGTCGGTGAGTATCTCCTGATACCCGGTCATCGACGTGTTGAAGCACGCCTCCCCGGTCACTGTCCCCACCGCCCCGAAGGATGTCCCCTCGAATGTGGTCCCATCTTCCAACGCTAGTATCGCTTTCATCCCATTTCGTTCAGCCGACAAACTTTAGCAAATCACGCACAAAAAGCAAGCCAAAACCAACCATACGAAGTACGAGGCACGAAGTGCGCATCCGATCCAAGAAAAATTCTAAAAATCGCCGCAACGCTGGTCTCCATGCGGGTTACAGACGCTCTGCGTACCAAGGAGGCTTCGACCCACGGGCGCATCGATTTAGTTCCCACGCATCGTTCCCGCTTTGCTTCTTCCACCTTTCCCCGCGCAACTCCGTTGCGCCGAACTTTAAATACTTCGTACTTCGTACTTCGTACCTCGTACTTAATCACATCACTGTTTCCCTGCTGCAAAGTCATCGCCCACATCTCAGCCTTTAATTCACTTGATACAAGTTCGTTGGTCTAAATCATGCAACGGCTGTGGGTACGGAAGTTGCGCTGGCGGTCTAGGCTGTAGTTGAGGATGGCTTTCATGAGCTCTCCGTGCGTAATACCCAGCCTTTGTGCCCCCATGACGAAGGGTCCGGATTTGCCGATGTAACAGCAAATGTTCATCTCAACGAGCTTACGCGTCCCCGTGTCCAAGTCGATGCGGTAGTCGAGCCGGAAATAATCTATGGGTCCGAGATTTTTCCAAATGACTGCGACATCTCCGCGTATCTGCTCCTGCACCGTCTGTGGGAGCTCTGCCCATGTGTAGCCGAGGTGGTCGTGCAACTTCAGGTCCCCGGTGAGTATTCCCTCTTTCTTATCGGTGCCCGGTTTTACAAAACCGAGGATGGTGGGTGTGTGCAGCCCGCCTACCACGGGGACTGTGTAGTCGGTGCCGGGACAGAATTCCTCGATGAGCGCATCGTGCCCGAGAGTGTTGAGGGTGTGCGCACAAGCCTCCGCACTCTCCCAATCATCGGCAATGTTCTCCTCTGTAATGCAATCGGATGCCGCTCCGAACCTCTTTTTGACGAAAAACCGCTCGGCTCGTGCCAAGGCTTCGGGGACTGTCTCCGGCGGGGCACCATCCTTGCCGACGACGATGCCCGGCGCGACAGGTAGACCGAGCCCGGAAAACGCCAACTTCATCAGCCATTTATCCTCAGCCATGGCGCGGATATTCGGCGGTGCCCCCAAATAGGGGATGCGCGCAAACTCGCAGTAGGAGGAAATGAATATCTCCGGATTCTCCATGGGTATGCGATTGAGCAGAGAAAAAACGTAGTCTACGTTGCCCTTCGCGTGCAGCACAGCGTATGGCTTGGAACTGGAATAGACCTCACACCCTATGCTTTGCAGCAACTTATAGATGCTGTGGTGATATTGAGGATACCCTCCATTGCCCCGATAGGGCTTCACACTATAGTCCGGTCCATCCGGAGCGTACGGTGCCAAATACAGCACGCGCAGTGGCTCCCCCGCATCATTTCTTAAATCATCCGGAATGGTTGGGAAGGTACTCGGTATCATGTGTCCATTCTACAGTCCATCCCCCTCCACATCAAGCAAATTAACTGATGCGGTCCACATCTGTCCCATATATACTGAAAGCCCAGAATAAGCATTGCGGCGATCATTTGAATGGTTCTCGGAACGAGGTGACTCTGCGCCCTGCCCCTTCCCCCCTTACCCCATCGCCCTCTCCACAGCTTTGCCACTTCATACTTCTTGTTGTCCTACATACAAGGATATGCGACCGTTGCTCCTCCTGCTCATCTCTTTTTGAATGAGATGTCCAGTCTAAAGTTGGCTTCATGATTATTTTTTTTGCACTTACGACAATTCATACCTTCTTGTTATTACGCTCTTGGACAGCCTTTGGAGGACTGTGTAATGACCTGTCGCGTATTGATTACAAACATTTTCTTGCACATCCACCCGCATATAGTATTCAAAATGAGATACCCTCCCGTCCGACATGCGAGCGACACCCCAAAGTGCTATGGGTAAGTCCGTGCGCAGTGCGTCGGCTACGTACTCCTTTTCTGCTTCATCCTCATGTAAACTCGGTGCACCATGAAAAATATCCTACTTATCCTGTTCAGCGTAAGCTTAAACGCGCTGGCACAGCTCTTCATCCGACAGGGGATGCTGCAGATCGGCAAAGTATCTCTCAAGCTTGATCAGCTTTGGTACATGGCTTGGAGGAGCCTGACCAATTGGTATCTGCTCGGGGGAATGCTCTGCTACGCTGTCTCGATTATTACGTGGATGGTCGTCCTCTCCAAGGTGAATGTTTCGCTGGCTTACCCCTTCCTGAGTATTGGCTATATTATCACGGCGATATTGGCATACTTTATCCTGAATGAACCGCTTACGCTGCAAAAAATGATCGGTATTGCCGTCATTTGTCTCGGGGTCATCATTTTAACATGCAGCATCGATTTCACACCATGAGGTACATCATTGTGGGAGGCTCGGGCTTTGTCGGGCAGGCAACCGTCGCCCTCTTGCGCGAAAAAGGGGAAGAAGTCGTTGTTGTGGACAAGCTGCCGTCCCCACAACTCGCGCAATTTGTGCGGCAAGACATCACCGAGGACCTGACATTCCCATTCTTGCCGGATGATATCGTGGTCCATCTCGCAGCCAACCAGTACCACCATCGCGTACCGCGAAAGAACAGGCAAGAGTTTTTCGAAAGCGTGAACGTGCGAGGCACGGAAAATGTGTTGAAGAAAATGGAAGCGGACGGCGCACATCAGATGGTGTTTTTCAGCACGGACATGGTCTACGGAAAACCACAAACCTTGCCCGTCGGAACGCAACACCCGCAGGAGCCTTTTGGGTACTACGGGAAGAGCAAGAAGGCAGCCGAAGCACTGTGCGAACGTTACCGGAACAAGGGAATGAACATCACCGTGTTTCGCCCGCGCATGATTATTGGGAAGGGTCGCATGGGTATCTTGACGAAACTTTTCAACCTGATAGAGCACAGTTTACCCGTGCCCCTGATCGGGAGCGGGCGGAATTGCTACCAGATGGTATCGGTGCAGGATTGCGCGGTGGCGATCTACCAAGCGGTGCAGCACTACCTGCCGAATAAAGCCTATAACCTCGGCTCGGAGAACCCGCCGACTGTTCGCGACTTACTGAAGCAGCTCATAGCATGCAACCACTCCAAATCCTTCCTCGTCCCGACATGGGCATGGGCCGTGAAGCGGACTCTGGATATACTGAGAGCCCTCGGGACAGAAATCATGTACAGAGAGCAATACATGATCGCCGATGAAAACTATCTGATCGACATATCAGAAACGAAGGAAGATTTGGGTTGGAGACCCCAATTTAACGACACCGATATGATGGTGGAAGCCTTTCGCGATTACAAAAAACGAGGGGAGAAATAGCATAAAGAATCGTCGTATACCTCACCTGCCCCGAGAGGACTTTCGGAAAACGCTGCAATGCTAATTTCTATGCGGGATGTTTTGTCGGAGCATCAAATTTTCTTGACGTCCCTCATGCTCTCGTGGTATAAGGCATGTACATATGCAGGATATGAAAGAGAGAATGAAGAAAGTTGCTTTGGTAGTGCTGTCGGTTGTTGTGGCGGTCATGCCTGCTGCCTGTACGAGCGGGAGGGCTGCGAAGGAATGCGAGGAACCGATTACAATGAATCTATATTACAGCGGCACGAAAGGAAGTGCGAAGAAGTTTGCACAGGAGGTGACACAGAGCGGACTCGCCGGTGCAATCCGTGCCGAGAAAGGAAACCTGAAGTACGAATACTTCGCACCGATGGGAGATGATGACACCATTTTATTGATAGACAGCTGGAAGGATCAGCAAGCTTTGGACATGCACCACGCCTCGCCGATGATGAAGAAAATTGCCGAGCTGCGGGAGAAATACGATTTGCATACGAAAGCAGAACGCTATCTCCCCGATTCGAGCAAAAATTCCGTGGCTGATAGGAGATTTCTCCGAGAGTGAGGTCGTGGTTCGCACATGCGGATTACAGACGCTCTGCATACCAAGGGGGCTTCAACATCACGGGTGCATGGATTTAGTCCCCACACGTCGTTTCTTCGGCTCTGCCTTCTCCCGCCATGCCCGCGCAACTCCGTTGCGCCTATCTCCTTCACTTCGTACTTCGTGTTATCTTCGTACTTCCCATTTGCCCCGTACTTCCCACCTACCTCACACCCTCAACACGGGTCGGGAACCTGCGCCAAGCTCCGGCTCCACGCAGACCTCCCTCCCCGGCTCCGCCACTTCGTACCTCGTACTTGATCTCCCCCGCGTCTTCCTGACTCAAAGTTACCGCCCACCACGAAGCTCTTATTTTTCTTGGGACGGCTGTGGTATGGACTGAGTCGACAGAAATTTGAACTTGCAAGATACCCGCATAAAAGATAGAATGAGCGCGACATGGGAGAGACGGAAATCCGCACACTGCTGAAAGATGCACGCAGCAAGGGCTGGGTCGACCAAACGCTGGTGCAGCGGTCAATAGAGGCGGCACGTGTGCTGTACGTGACCACACAAAAGTGTATGCGCTCGGAGGAGCGGGTATTTGTCTCTGCAGTGAAACGCTTGGCGACAGATGCAGAGAGTCGCCGATTTTTGCACGGTCTGTGCGATGCCGTCATGCTCGAGGGAGAGAAGGTGGTCGAGCAACTCAAGCTACTGATCGAGCACCACGGTGGCATCCCTACCTTTTTCGGTTCACTGGCGCGCCTGCGCATCAGGGCAGTCATTATGGCACCCCGCAGTATGCAGGGGGCTGCCGCAGCAGAGGTGAAGCGAATCTTCCGTTCCACCTTCGGCGAACTCGTTCTTCCCACCCAAGTGAGTAAGATCGGCAAGCGGGGTGAAAGTTTACGCAAGGAGGGCATGCAGCTGGTTCTCTGCCCACTCGCACCACAGGTGTTTGGCAGTAAGGGCGCAGAGCGGTACGAAAGCAACCTAACGGCAATCCTCACCAAACAACCCGGCTTGGGGATTGTGGTGGAACCCCACCGTCTTTGCCCGGCAATATCGCCGACCTCCCCGGAGTACAGCGTGCAGCACTTGGCAGAAAGGTTGCAACAGCTTTTGACTACAGCCCAACAAAATGGCGGGGCACCGGTCACCGTCAAGCCCTACCTGAGCGACACAACCGGTATAGTAGTTGCCGCTTTCAAGCGAGTGCTGGACTCGCCGAGCTTTGACACGTTGAGGATTACGATCGAACTTCCCTCCTACCTGCGCTCAAGCATGCACCACTTGCGCGATCTGGCAGCATGGGCAGAAACGCGCAGCCAACGCGGGGCCTCTCCCCTACGGGTGCTGCTCGTGAAGGGAGATTATTTGGAAGAGCAGCGCGTGTGCAGTTTACGCTATGGCTCTGCAGCACAACTTTGTGAGAGCAAGACAGAAACCGATGCAACTTTTGTCCAGCTTTTGGACGCAGCTGTGGCGTACCCGGCGGCGGCGATTACTCCCGTGGTGGGTACGCACGAGGTAATGCTCCTAAGCTACGCCGCCCTCCTTTGGGCACGCAGTGGTCGAGACGGGATGCCACCGGTTTCGCTCATCATGGGTCCGGGCAACCACATCGGTCGCGCGTTCGCATCGCTCGGCAGTCAGGTTGATCTGGTGGCAGGCGTCGCCTCTGAGGGAGGGGAGGAAAGAGCATTCCGGTATTATCTGATGCAAATCCTACACGAGCTTTCACGCGATGGCGGCTACCTCGATGTCGGCAATGCGTCATCCCCGGAAACGATCGATTGGTCGGCAAAGGCGAAACCAATTATGGCGGCGCATAGCAAACGCAATACCGCACCCTTGGATACGGAAGAAGACGGTCAGTGGAAGCCGAGCTTCTTGGAAATTTCGGCAGAACGAGCCGAGGTGGATGCCTGCTATGCAGCAGCCCGGGTGGAGATTGAGCGTTCCCAACAGCCCATCCCCCTCCGCCTCGATGAATCCGTGCTCAACACACCGCTCACCCGCATCCATCGCTCCCTCGTCGTCCCGAGTTTGAAAGATTACCGAGCCGATGTAGCGGACTACGATGCCGTACGGCAGGCACTTCAGTGGGCACGTGAACGCGCCGAACAGCCCCCACCTTCCCCGGAGGAACGAGCAGCCTCCTTGCGCCGTGCAGCGCGTGAGCTCAAAAAGAGGCGCACCGAAATGGTGTGTGTGCTGGTGCGGGATGCCGGGTTTACGCTGGCGGATGCAGATGCCGAAATCCGCGATACGTACGACTCCCTGCGCTATGCCGCCACGCAGGACGAAACTTTGCGCGGGATGCAGGACGGAACGCAGGCGGCACCGCTCGGCGTAGTGGTGGTTACGTCGGGGATTGCGCGTCCCTTGTTTGATGCGGCGGAGGGCATTGCCGCCGCTTGGATGGGCGGAAATACGATTATCTACAAACCCTCCGACCACTTTATTCTGCTTGCCTCGCGCTTTGCCGAGCTGTTGACCCATGCCGGTGTGCGACTTGCAGTGCTCCCCTGCGCCGACGGCGAAATTGCGCGCCGCCTTGTAAGCGACAGCAGTGTGTCGGCTGTGGTGGGACCGAGCGTTGCAGAACAGGTACCCGTGCTTACTGCAGCGAATGTGGGTACCACCGTGCTGGCTTCCCCGGTGTACGGTCCGTCCGTGTATTTGGCGGCGAGCTGTGACCGGGCATACGCGCTGCGGGAGGTGACTCGCGCGGCTCTCTACCGCTCCGGTCAGGCTTCCACCTGCCCACACCTCATTTTGGTGCATGAGTCCCTTTACAGTGACTCCGCCTTCTTCGCGGCATTCGAAGACCTCGTGGGTACCAAGCTGTCGCGACCCACTTGGCTGGAGGGTGCGGATTTGGGTCCCATTTCTTCCCCGTTGGGGGAGGGTGAACGCACGTTGTTGACATGTCGCGATGCAAGTTTGGCGTGGCGCGTGCCTCCTCGTTCCGAGTCCCCGACTGACTCCCAACTCTGGACCCCCGGACTATGCACCGGTGTTGCCCCGCAGGGTGACTTTGTGCGCTACGGTCAACGCCTTCCCCTCCTCGGCATCGTCTGCGTCGCGGATGCGGGCGAGGCTGCCCAAATCCAACGCCCCTTTGCGCGTGCGAGCAGCGCGGTCATCTTTTCTCAGGATGAGGAGGAAATTGCTTCATGGCAAAAGGAGGTTGGCTGCCACCGTGTCTGCATCAACTGCTGCGCTTCCGCCCGCGCGGGAGTCTTTCCGGAGCCCACATGGCAAGCGACCGGACAGGCGAGCACCGGTCCCATGCGGGGTCTCATGGGTTCCGTGGCAGCTCTCTGCCGCTGGGAAGAGCAAGATCGCCCCTCCTCGCGCAGTGCCCGCCGGAACTTGCTCTTTGACCCAAAGGACATCCTGCCCGCTACGTCTGACGCAGAGTCCGTTATGCGTCTGTCATCCGCTGCAGATTCCATCTCTTACTGGTGGGAAAAACACTTTGGAATGGAGCACCTCCTCCCACCCGCCGAGGGTATGCAGGCGACCCTTTCCTTCTCCCCGGAGTCCGTCTGTCTGCGCGTGGATGAGCAGCTGAGCAACGAAGACCTCGCCATCGTACTCATGGCTGTCTTGCAAACCGGTGCTCACCTCGAACTCTCTGTTGCCACTGAACGGGAATGGCTCTCGCTCTTTGCCGAGCAGCGCACCATCCCCCTCAACCTCACGAAGGACGATGCCTTCATCGCGAGCTTTGCCACCCTCGCCGCTCGCAATGTGCTCCTGCGCTACCCCGGTGCACCCGCCCGGGCTGCAGAACAGGCTGCCCACGCCTCCCTCCGTATGGATGCCTCCCCCGTGCTCCCCAACGGTCGCCTCGAGCTCGCCCGCTACATGACCGAAAAAGTATGCATCAGGCGCATCGAGCTGAATCCCGACCCGGCTAATATGCGCCCGCTGTAACACGACGGCGAAACAACGACAAGCCAACAAGAAGTACGAAGTGGCAGGGTAAGGCGGAAATGGGTGAATGATGAGGTACGGTGTAAAATCCAAAATAAACCTCAAATTTCATGTTTGCTCCGTGCTTCCATTCGCAGCGCAAGGAGGGGCGGGATGAAACAGTTATCGGGGCTAGTGCTGTGAAGCTTCGACCAGCGTCCACGGTGCCCCGACCGAGGAAAAACGCTCTGAGATAAACCGAGCGAGGCATTCAATAAAATCACACTTAAACGGAATAGTGTCATCCAGCGAATTTCGCAGGGCGAATTCCATGTCCTTCTCGCTAAGCCTCGCCAAACTATCCGGCAATTTCCCCTTTTCGTATTCTGGGAATAACTGTCTGAACAATGGCATGTACTCCGCACTGTGCAAAGGACGCTTTAAGTGACCACTTTCGCTGCATGCAGCTACCCATTGTTTCACTCTGTCCGGTGTGCAATGAAGAACGAGGAAATCTTCAAAATTTTGGCGACTGAAGAGGAATTCCGGAATACCCGGAGGACGTTGTTGGTACAGGGTCATAGTGTCCCGATCGTTGCGCACGTAGGCATCCCAATCCACCCATATCCATATTTCTCCCTGCTTCGGGTTACGTTTCTTTTCTTTTCGGTACATCTCCACAATGTGGCTGAAGTGACCTCCGCCTACCTCTTTTCCCTTTGGAACGGATTGGGGATAAAGAACCAGAGGAATATTCGTACCGTTATCTCGCAGCAGGCGATTCAGTGCCTCAATATAATTGCGCTCCGACTTTCCCTCGCAAACCACGTGAATGAGAATGTTCTGCGAATATTGCATAGATTAATTCAAACGATAGGAAAGGGAATTCCGGAAAGAAGTCCGCCCAAGTAGCGTTTGCGCAGATTTTGGCAATTCTTCACATCCCGGAAATCACAGAGTCGTCGTAGGATCGTTCCCTGCTGAAGCGTTTTAGTAACTATAGCAACTTGAGACGTTCGTAGAAAGGGCGCATCCAGCAAATCGGTGTTGTGGGCAGTCAGGATGAGTTGAGCACCCTTCGTGTTATACTCTCGGTTACAAAAGAGAGAAACGATTGCAGAGAGCAAGTGTGTATGCAGGGAGCGATCCATTTCATCAATGATCAAGACCCCGCCCGTACGTAATTTTCTCAGCACGACCCCCAGTAAACCAAAGAGGACTTGCGTACCCTGAGACTCTTCCCGAAAATCCAGAGCCACCATTCCCTTATCCGCTTTTCGATGGTAACTCACGATTCGATAATGCGACATCGTCTCAGAGGGGTTGTCGGAGTGCTCCGACTCCCCCCTATTGAGGGGAAATCCCACCGACTCCGGTTCCATTTCCATTTTCTCGATGTCAATATCGAGGCGTTGCAGGTAGCGCGCAATCTCTTGGAACGCTCCTTCTCGCGAGTCATCCGGCATAGCCCGCGCCAAACAATCAATGGCGTAGGAGGGAGAAATGTCGTTATACAAAGAACATGTAATGCCATTCAAAAAATCGTATGTCTCCCTTACATCGCCGTTCAGTCCCAAGTACTGCTGTGCTATTATTTCGAGAAACGTACGGAACTGCTCCTGCGGTGCCTTGCAACATTCTGTTTCCAACACAGCTTTCAGGCGTTCAACCGGATAATGCTCAGTGGCTATAGGCTCCAAGCAGCAAACGTCCCGCGTGTGGTCGATGCTGAAAAGCAACTTCCCCTGCACATGCAGCCCTTCCCGTGCGATTCTCAAACGATTGTAACTCAATACGTAGACGTATTTTTTTCCCTCTCTCTCAAAACATATTTCAAATGTGGTGTCCCTAGGCTCCGGGTGTATTCTGTTCGGTCGGTAGTAAAGTCCTCCACCAAGCGCACACAATTGCAGTGCGTTGACCGCTCCTACCAGATTGCTCTTCCCGCCCGCATTTTGCCCGTACATCGCCATGATAGGAGCCAAGCGCATCTTCTTCCCCCCGCACTGGGAACTTTCTATAAACGGCATGTCCTCCGCTTCCCTGTATCCGCTCGGAGCCCTGCCTTCCCCATAGCGCATGTCTATCGTGGTATCCACGATAGATCTGAAATTCTTGATGCGAAAATATACCAACATCTCTACCCCCACACCCCCTCCACGCTAGCACCTGCCCCCCCTACGTGTCAAGCAAATAAACACACCTGTCCCCGAGAAAAAAAATGTCAGTGGTCTGCGATGGCTGTGGCGAGTTTAGCTCTCACAATTGCGTGGGGTGCGCGGGAAGGGCAGGACGTCGCGGATATTCTGCACTCCGGTCACGAACATGATGAGGCGTTCGAAGCCTACACCGAACCCGGCATGGGGTACGGAACCGTAGCGGCGCAGGTCCATGTAGTGCGCGTAATCCTGCTCTTTCATACCGGAGTGGCGGATGTTGGCGGCTAGGACATCGGCACGTTCTTCGCGCTGACTCCCGCCCATGAGCTCACCCACGCCCGGCACCAGCACGTCCATGGCAGCCACAGTACGTCCGTCCTCATTCCTGCGCATGTAGAAAGGCTTAATTTCCGCCGGGTAATCGTGGACAATGACCGGCGCGGAAAAGAGTTTTTCGGTGAGGAAGCGTTCGTGTTCGGTCTGCATATCCATCCCCCAATGCGGTGGGAACTCGAAGGTTTGACCGCTCTGCTGCATACGCTGCACGGCTTCTGTGTACGAACAACGGACGAAAGGAAGATCGCGCACGGCTTCCAAACGCTCACGGAGAGTAGGATCGATGAAGCGACAGAAAAAGTCGAAGTCGCCGGAGCTATCGCTCAGCACCTCTGCCACGATAAACTTGAGGAATGCTTCGGCGAGCTGCATATCGCCGGACAAGTCGCAGAAAGCCATCTCCGGCTCAATCATCCAGAATTCGGCGGCATGGCGCGGGGTGTTACTGTTCTCGGCACGGAAGGTGGGTCCAAAGGTATAAATCCGGCCCAAGGCACAGGCGAAGGATTCCCCTTCCAGCTGTCCTGAAACGGTGAGTGATGCTGGTTTCCCGAAAAAGTCGTTGTCGTAATTCGTGTTCACGGCGAGCGGGTCGAGGGTCGTGACACGGAACATTTCGCCCGCCCCCTCGCAGTCGGATGCCGTGATGATGGGCGTATGCACCCAAACAAAGTCATGTTCCGAGAAAAAGCGATGGACGGCGGCAGCCACGCGAGAACGCATGCGGAAGATCGCGCCGTATAGGTTGGTGCGTGGGCGCAAATGCGCAATTGTACGGAGGAATTCCGGACTGTGGTGCTTCTTCTGGAGCGGGTAGTCGCTTTCCACCGAACCCACGAGCTGCACCCGGGTAGCCCGCATCTCCCACTTCTGTTTGCCGGGGGATGCCACCAACTGCCCCACCACTCGCACAGAAGCACCGGTACCCATACGCGGCAAAAATTCCGACCCGGGCACGCCTTCATCCACAATCACCTGCAGAGAAGCTAAGCTCGAACCATCATTCACCTCGAGGAACGAAAACTTACGGGCGTCCCGGCGCGTGCGCACCCAGCCTTCCGCGCACACTTCCTCCGCCGCGCTTTCTCTCTCCAGCAAATGCTTAATCAATGTCCTTTGCATGCAGACAATATATCACCATTGACCGCCCTGCGGCAAGCTCCGAAATTGTCTCTATCAAACATGCCGTATACATGTCGTTGCGTGTTATTTCCGCGATCGCATGCGCATTTGCGCTTTTCAGGGCGCGCATTTGGGTGTAATATGGGCGCAGGTATGACGGAGACGACGCAGAAAGACGGGGCGGGGAAGTATAGGAACCTAGCAATTATTGCCCATGTAGACCACGGAAAAACGACCTTAGTGGACCAACTACTCAAAGCCGGTGGCACGTACCGCGAGAATCAGGAGGTGCAGGAGCGCGCCATGGATTCCATGGACTTGGAACGGGAAAAGGGAATTACCATCAAGGCTAAAAACACGTCCATCCGTTGGAATGGCTATACAATCAACATCGTTGACACGCCGGGGCACGCGGACTTCGGAGCGGAGGTCGAGCGCGTCATGAAGATGGTGGACGGCGTGATACTTGTGGTGGACGCGTACGAGGGTCCTCAAGCTCAAACCCGTTTCGTGCTGCGTAAAGCCTTGGAAGAAGGGCTGTTGCCGATCGTAGTCATCAACAAGATCGACCGACCGCACGCGGACCCGGCGGCGGTGCACGACCAAGTGCTGGAGCTGCTCATGGAGTTGGATGCCACAGAGGAACAATTTGATGCCCCCTTCGTGTACGGATCCGCCAAGGACGGTTACTTCATGAACAACATGGAGAATGAACCTCCCGTAGATTGTTCGCCGTTGCTGTTCAAAATTATCGAGCGAATTCCGCCACCGAAGGATGCCGACCCGGAGCGCAGTTTCCGCATGCTCATCTCGAACATCGATTGGGATGACTACGTGGGGCGCGTCGCGGTCGGGCGTATTTCTTCCGGCTCTGTGCGTAAAGGAGATACACTCTACCTCCTGCGTCCGGACGGCACACGGGTACAGGCGAAGGTAACGCGACTTTTCGAGTACAGCGGCTTGCAGACGAATGATTCCGCAGTGGGGGAAGCCGGGAACATCATAGGAGTCTCCGGCTTTGAAGATGCAGACATCGGGGAGACGCTCGTGGCTGACCCGGAGGACACACCGCTGCCCTTCGTAAACATCGAGCCCCCCACCGTGCAGATGGAGTTCAGTATCAACGATGGTCCGCTCGGCGGCAAAGATGGCAAGAATGTCACCGGTCGCGTCATCCGTGAGCGGCTGATGCGGGAGATGCGCACCAATGTGTCCATCAAAGTGGAAGACGGCGCGACAGCCGGGGTCTTCCGTGTGTCCGCTAGGGGTACCATGCAGGTAGCCATCTTGGTGGAGCAGATGCGACGCGAGGGCTACGAGGTACTCGTATCACGCCCGCAAGTCATTACGCGAGAGGTCGATGGGAAGGTGTACGAACCCTTCGAAACTCTCTACATGGAGGTGCCGGAGGACTGCGCGAACGGAGCTGTACGCATCTTGGGGAATCGGCGCGGTGTGTTGGAAAGCATGGAAAACAAGGGGAGCGGGCGTACCTACATCGTTGCCTCCATCCCCACGCGGGGGCTGATCGGTTTCGAATTTGAGCTGGTGAACTTGACAGCAGGGCACGGCATTTTCTCCCACCTCTTCAACGGGTATGCCCCTTACGCCGGGGAAATTACGACGCGGTACAGCGGAACCCTCGTATCTATGGAAACCGGCTTTGCACGACCGTACGCGTTGGAAGCCATGGAAGAACGCGGCACCCTCTTTATCGCACCGGGAGATGAGGTTTACGTGGGCATGATTGTGGGCGAAACTCCCAAGCCGGTGGATATCCCGGTGAATCCGACGCGCGAGAAGCACCTCACCAACCACCGCTCGGCTACGAAAAATGAGGCAATCCGGCTTACCCCACCGCGTGTCTTTTCGCTGGAGCGTGCTATCGAATACATCGAGCTCGACGAGCTCGTGGAAGCCACTCCCCACTTCATCCGTCTGCGAAAGCGCATCACCGACCCCACAGAACGCAAACGTGCCGCATTCCGGAATGACTAGCGTACGGTACCTCCTGCGTCACAAAAGTCGTTATGCCGATTGCCGCAATCCTAATTCCTAACTCCTACGCTTCGTACCTCGTACTTGACCCCCTTCGTGCCTCCCCGCAACGAAGTTATCGCCCTACTCTAAGCTTTTAATTTATTCGGGACAGGTTTGGCGTTTAAGTTTGTCCGGATAGATGCGGCTTGACACATTCCGTCCACTTTGCTATTCTGTCTGCGCAACGTGCGAGTGAACGATGACTGACCATACGATACGCGGCAAAAAAGTATTTGAGGACGAAATTGAGGCTCTGCGCACTATTGGAGCTCAGTTGGATGCTTCCTTCAACCGAGCGGTCGACGCCATGAAAAAGGCGGTGGAAAGCAGTCATAAAATCATCGTGGTAGGTGTGGGTAAGAGCGGTCTCGTGGGGAACAAAATTGCCGCAACTCTCACCTCCACCGGTGCCCCTTCCATCGTGCTCGATTCCATGAATGCCATGCACGGTGACTTGGGTATCGTGCAGGACGGCGATGCCTGCATCGCTATGTCTTTTTCCGGGGAAACCTCCGAACTCCTCACTCTCTTGCCCTTCCTGAAACGCTACGATATGCCGATCATCGGAATGACGGGCAAAAAAGATTCGACTCTTGCCCGGCTCTCGGACACCGTCCTACTTACGGCAATTTCCCGAGAAGCGGACCCACTGAACCTCGCCCCGACTTCTTCTTCCACAGCCATGCTCGTCATGGGGGATGCCCTTGCCGTAGCCCTGCTGGAAGCCCGCCATTTCACCAAGGAGGACTTCGCTCGCAGTCACCCCGGCGGGTCTCTGGGGCGTGCCCTCCTCACCCGCATCTCAGACATCATGCGCACGGAACTCGCCGTCCTCCCCCTCGGCGTCAGTATCATGGATTGTCTCAGTGCCATGACCAAAGCCCGCAGCGGTGCATGTGTGCTCACCGCAGAAGATGGTACTCTCGCGGGAATTTTTACACACGGCGACTTTGCCCGTACTTTCCAGAATCATCCGGATTGCGGTTCCCTGCCCGTGTCCGACTTCATGACTAAGTCTCCCGTCTTTGTGCAGGCGGATCAACTCGCCGTCTCCGCCGTCAAAACCCTGCGCGACCGGCGTATTGATGACCTAGTGGTGCTGGATGCCCATAAACGCCCCGTCGGTCTGATTGATACCCAAGACCTCGTGCGGCTTAAACTCATCTAGCCGCAAATCGTATCCAAAATTTTTTCTCGACAAACCCGATATACCGGTGTATTTTCGTTTGTACATTTGCTTATTTGTGCAAATAATACTATTAAAAGACGCGGAGTAGTATGAAAGAAGGCAAAAAAGAGCATGGACGGCTAGGTTTTTGGGGGAGTTTGTCCGGTGAGCAGCGGCTGGTGATGGGGCGCATTATCGTCGTAAGTGTCTCGTTTGTCGCGCTGCTGACTTTTCCCCCGCCCGAGGGACTGAAGTTGGAGGCAGGCGTAATACTCTACCTGCTCATTGCCTACGACATCCTTTTTCAGTCGGTGAAAGGAATCGCGAGCGGTCACTTGTTGGACGAAAATTTTCTGATGGGCGTGGCGAGTTTGGGAGCCCTTGCGCTGGGCGTCTATGAAGGGAACGGGGACTTTAACGAAGCCATCGCCGTTATCCTCTTCTACCAAATCGGCGAATTTTTTCAGAGTTGTGCGGTGGGTAGGAGCCGCAGAAGTATCTCCGAGCTCATAGACATCCGCCCAGACTACGCCCACTTGGAAAGTGCCGGAGAGCTCCGCACGGTATCCCCGGAGGAGGTCTCCCCCGGCAGCATCATCGTCGTGCACCCCGGTGAAAAAGTTCCGCTGGACGGCATCGTGGTGCAGGGTGTCAGTGCGCTGGATACCTCGTCGCTCACCGGGGAAAGTCTGCCGCGCACCGTGCGTCCGGAAGAAGAGGTCTTGGGTGGGTGCATCAACCTGCGTTCCCCACTGCGCATTCGCACCATCCGCCTGTTCGGCGAATCTACCGCCGCCAAAGTCCTCCGTCTCGTGCAGGAGGCGAGCAACAAAAAATCCCGCTCCGAACGCTTTATCACGAAATTTGCACGCGTCTACACTCCCCTCGTATGCGGGGCAGCCCTCCTACTGGCTGTGCTGCCGCCGTCGATGTTGCTGCTCTCTGGGTCGTCCCCGGACTGGGCTACTTGGTTCTACCGCGCTCTCATCTTCCTCGTCATCAGCTGTCCCTGTGCCCTCGTGCTCAGCATCCCTCTTTCCTTTTTTGCGGGCATCGGAGCAGCGAGCCGTGCGGGCATCCTCATCAAGGGCTCCCAATTTATGGAAACTCTTGCGACATGTCGCGTCGCCGTCTTCGATAAAACGGGTACCCTCACCTACGGCAACTTCGAGGTGGAAGCCGTTCACCACAGCCCTTACTCTGAGCGTGAGTTGCTGCACCTCGCCGCAGCTGCCGAGCGTGCCTCCTCGCACCCCATCAGTCTCAGCCTGCGCCGGGCATGCGATTCCCCGTCGCCCCACACGAACGTCTCCGATATTCAGGAGCTGCAAGGCTTGGGTGTCGTTGCCTCCGTGGAGGGTCAACGCGTGGCGGTCGGCAATGCCAAGCTCATGCTTCAGGAGCACGCCGAACCCCTACCCTGCCACAAAGTGGGTACCATCGTGCACGTGGCTGTGAATCATCGCTATGCAGGGCACATCGTGGTCTCGGATGCCCTGAAACCCAACTCAATCCCCGCCCTGTCCGAACTGAGAAAACTCGGCATCCGTAAAACCGTGGTACTCACCGGAGACAGCCGCCGTGTCGCCGAAGCCGTTGCATCTCAACTCTCTGCAGACGAGGTGCACAGCGAGCTCTTACCCGCCCACAAAGTCGAGAAACTCGAGGAGCTCATGCGTACCTACAGCGGGCATCTCTTCTTCGTCGGAGACGGCGTGAATGATGCTCCCGTACTCGCCCGGGCGGACGTTGGCATTGCCATGGGCACCCTCGGCAGCGATGCCGCCATCGAGGCGGCAGATGTCGTCATCATGAACGATGATCCCCTGCGCATTCCTCTCGCCATCCGCATTGCCCGCAACTGCCTACGCATTGTGCGCCAAAATATCGTCGTTGCACTGTCTGTCAAAGCGGCGTGTCTCCTCCTCGGTGCCATCGGTGCAGCGAACATGGGTATGGCAATCTTCGCAGACGTCGGTGTACTCATCCTCTGTATTCTCAACTCCATGCGCCAATCCCTACCCCTTAGGTGATATAAAGTACGAATTGGATACTCCGGAATTTTCGCCACATCTGTCCCAATAAAATTCTCGAGAAATACTGCAACGCTAATCTCCATGCGGGTTACGGACGCTCTGCGTACCAAGGGAGCTTCAACATCGCGGGTGCGTGGATTTTCTCCCCACGCGTCGCTTCGGCTCTGCCTCCTCCCGCCACGCCCGCGCAACCTTGTTGCGCCTAACTCCTTCACTTCGTACCTCGTACTTGGTCACCCTCGCGTCTTCCTGCCGCACAGTCATCGCCCACCACGAAGCTCATATTTTTCTTGGGACGGCTGTGGGGTTAGACTTGACCTAGGCGAGATATAGGAGTAAATTGGGGATATGGGAATGCTTCCGGTTATAGCATACGCCGCAATAGCAGGGACGGCGGGATATTTTAACCCGATTGCTCTACCCGGAGAACCGGGTTATCTCCCCGTGCCGGAACATCAACTACGCGGAGTCTTTCAAAATGATTCAATATCAGGCGATGACAGTAATTTTTCACACGGAACTCGCATCGATTACGTGCAGAGTTTGAAAAACGGCGACGCATGGGGGGTGAGTCTCACGCAAAATATGTACACCCCGGAAATTCACACGCGGGGGAACGTGTTTAACCAGCACCCCTATTGCGGGTACCTAGCTCTCGGAGGGGCCTATTTGTTGCGCGGCAATCACTTCGGCTGCGCCACGGAGTTTCAGCTGGGAACCACGGGAAGGGCTTCTCTGGCAGGACAAACCCAAAATGCGGTACACAAGATGCTGGATATGGACGAATGGGAGGGGTGGCACGACCAGGTGCGCTCAGAATTGACGGTGCAGCTGTCATCGCGGCAGGAGTGGTCCGTGATTACGCAGGAATTTCGGAGTGGGTGGGAGTGTGATTTGGTGCTCGGGACGCGTGAGTCCGTGGGTACCTTCAATTTGTCCGGCGGTGCGGGCGTGGTGTACCGTATCGGTCGCAATTTGCCCCCCACTATGTCGTCGTGCAGTATTGACGGCGCAAACTTCGGCACAAACGTCATTCTCAAACCCTATTACGACCGCAGTCAAATGTCGTACTTCCTGCTGGCGTCCGCGTCCGGGGAATATGTGGCACGCGACATGAGTATTGACGGCGGCGTGTTCCACCACTTCGACCGCGTGTGTTCGCGGAAACCTTGGCAAGTTCAGGGGCAACTGGGGGCGGGTGTCGCATACGAGGGCATCGATTACTTCGCAGGTGTGTTGATTCATAGTCGAACCTATCGCACGCAGGATAAAGCATCGCTGATGGGCGTCTTCTCCGTCGCGTGGAACTGGTAACGCCGCAAGTGCGCGCCGCAGACACCGAACTCGCATCCATTGCAGGGCACCTCCGGAGGAGTGAATACTATGAGTACATCGGAACAGGGTGTCCCAACAGTTCGTGGCGGTCGTCGCAGAAAGCGTGCGGCAATCGGGCTCCTCTCCGCTCTGTGCTTGCTGCTGGTAGCCGGAGGTTTACCTTGGGGAGGGACGGAAGAAGTGTACCGAGGAGGACTCATGCACGTGTTGGGGGGGCTCATCGGGATAATGTGCCTCTGCACGGCGTGGAACTGCTCGCGCAGGGGTCGGTGGCGTCTCGTTGCGGGGCTATCGTGTCTCTTTCTTACGGTCGCGGGCGTGGGTATCTTCGTGGCGTTCGGCGGCAAGGCTCTCTCCTACGCCCGTCTGGGTGGCGGTATGTGGTTCGGAGCGGCGGGGATGGCGTGCCTCGCCCTGACCGGCCTGCTGTTCAGTGCGATATTCGGCTACTTGGGGCTTCTGTGCATGCGCGTGAATCTACGGATGGCGGGCATGCACGCCTGCTTGGCTTTGCTGCTCATCGGCGCGTTCATCGATTATTACACCGAGCAACGAATCCCGCTGACCCGGTCGGTGGGTTGTCCCGTATCTCCGGCAGCGGACGCCACATCGCCCGGTGCACGGCTTCCCTTTCAGGTGTCCGTGCAGCATCTGCATATCCTGAGATACGACGCACCTACCGAATTCCGCCTGATGGAACACCGCAACGGCAGGTGGCTGCCGCATGGTCGTGGTGTCATCTCCGGCTCCCGAATTGTCTGCGGCGGCGAAAGTTGGGAACTCTCAATGCTGCAACGCCTACCCGTCGGTGGCGAGGGATATTTTTACGTGCTCCCCGGCTCCCCCACGCGGGTCTTCGTGCCGCAAATGCCGCCCGTGCGCGAATATCGCGCCGAGTGCACCTTGCTGCCCACGTCTCAGAACGGCGAGCCCAAAACCGTGTCCATCCGGGTCAACGAACCGGCAGAGTGGGGGAACTGGCGCATTTACCTGATGAATTGCAGCCCCGACGGGCGAAGGGTTCAGCTCCTCCTGAGGTGCGCCCCGGGCTCCGCCTGGGTCCGGATAGGTGCCATAGGGCTACTGCTGTGCGTGTGTGCCCATTTCTTTGTACCTAAAACAACTGTGCACACATGAGCTTCCTCTTCCCCGGTCTTTCTGCTTTCGGCGCACTCTGCTTCGCGGCATCCTGCGTGCTGCTGTCTCTGCGTCGTGGCGGTGCGTGCAGCCGCGTGTTGTTGGTCTCCGGAGCGGTGAGCTGTATCTTGCTCGTGCTCGCCAACGGAATTGCCGCCGCTGCCCCACCCTTGGGTAACATGCGACATGTACTTTGCCTTCTACCCATAGCTCTGCTAATCAGTGGTTTATGGCTACGTCGCACGGGAATAAATGCATGGTCAGGAATATCGGGGGTGGCAGCCGTGTCTCTCTGCGGAGCTTTCTTCATGCCGCTTCACTCCGAATGGCGTCAACCCCCTGCCCTGCAATCCCCTTGGTTTGTGCCTCACGTGGCGAGTTACGTGTTGGCGTATGCCCTGTTGACCCTCTCTTTTGTCTATGCCCTCGGAGCGCGAAAAATTAGGTACCAAGCGCGTCTCTCCGTCGCCGATGCCCTCGTCCGCCTCGCTTTTCCCTTCCTATCATTCGGTCTGTGCAGCGGAATGCTCTGGGCAAACGAAGCTTGGGCGCGCTACTGGACTTGGGACATCAAAGAAGTTTGGTCCTTAATTACTTGGACTATCTACCTTATCTATTTCCACATCCCGCCCGTCGCCCCCGCCCGTCGCTCTCTCATTTTACTCGGCTTCGCCGCCGTCTTAATAACCTTCGTCATTGTCAACATCTCCCCATCATCTGCGTCTTCTCTCCACACCTACTAAACATAACATAATCCTCCCCAATGCCCGCCCTGTACATCAGTAAATGCCGCTAGGTAGCGGGGTCGCCAATCCTAGGTTCGGGGGTGTATACCACCACCTTACCGGTGCGAGTGGATTGGACGGATTGCAGTTTGCGCACACAAGCAATGAAGATGGCGGCGGCATCGGCGCATTCGGCATCGCTTGTGTATCGATTCCACGAGAGGCGGATAGCCTCACGTGCCTCGGCGGGAGCAAGCCCCATCGCCAGCAGCACGTGACTCGGGTTCGGTGAAGCACTGGTGCAGGCTGAGCCTGCCGCACATATCAACCCCTTCGGCTCTAGGAGGAGCGAAAGTGCCTCCGCCGTGCATCCGGGCACGCGCAGGTTGAGCACATGCGGCAATCGCGGCGCAGCACCGCCGTTCTCAATCACGGTAATGTCGGCATCGCGCAGTACCGAGAGAAATGCCTCTCGATGGCGTGCCGCCCGCTCCTCGTCTCGCATCTGCCGGAGAGCGAGCTCTGCCGCCGCCCCGAATCCCACGATCCCGGGCACATTCAGCGTGCCGGAGCGTCGCGCATCCTCCTGCCCTCCGCCGCGCAGCAGGGCTTGCAATCGTGCCCCCCTCCGTACATACAGCGCACCTATCCCTTTAGGTCCATGCATCTTGTGCGCCGAAACCGAGGCGTAATCCACCGCAGGCATCTCCCCCAGTGCCAGTCGGAGCTTCCCCGCCGCCTGCACCACATCGACGTGCACCCGCACCCCGGCTCGCTGCGCCGCTTCACACATCTGCTCCGCCGGTTGTATAACCCCCGTTTCATGATTTGCCCAAGCGAAACTGCCCCCGGAATGCCGCGTCAGCATCTCCTCCCATACACGCATGTCCACGATGCCGTCAGGCTGAACAGGGCAGAGCTCTCCCCTTCCTTCAACGCAGCGCAGGGTAGCCGGGTGGTCTGTCGCGAGTGCCGTAACGGAAGAAAATTGCGCCAGCGCAGTATTTGTCGATTCCGTGCCCCCGGAAGTAAAAATAATTTCATCTGCGTGAACCCCCAACAGAGCACTCACCTGCTCGCGCGCGTGCTCTACAGCACGGCGCACCTGCTTGGCTTGGGGATATGCGGCGGATGGATTGTAGCAGTACTCTTCCCAATATGGCTCCATGGCTTCCCTTACCTCCGGAACCACCGCCGTCGTAGCATTGTTATCCCAGTATATCATCGCTTTCCCTGCGTCACCCTGATTATGAGCCCGATTTGTAATATGTCAAGCCCAAGTCTTTACTCCGTACCCACACCCTAGGGCAATCGCATTAGAAAAGAGGGAAGGTTGCCACAAAAGCTCTGAGGAATTGCCTTCATTCCTCTTTGCCCCAGCCCATCAGTATCTCATCTAGAATCTCTGTGTCTACTATGGCTTCTAGCATTATCCTCTTGAGCGATTTCTTCTCCTCCCCTCTCCGTTCTCTATACTGTTTGAGCAGCATCATAGCCAGCCTTTGCACTCGTGAAAAATTCTCCGCACTGTTCCCCGCCCTCTTCCGGCTCT
>CAYRJI010000023.1:0-25313 GCA_964424645.1 uncultured Akkermansia sp.
AGATTTACGCCAAAATCACAGCTAATATACGCGCCCGCTTTGAACGCTTGTTCCTGTGATCACCCATGCCCCGGTCCCGACGCAAGTTAGGCGCAACGGAGCTGCGGGGGGAGAGTTTTCTTCCTGAACGGGGCGATTTGGGGTGATTTTGGGAGAAAAGGGGGATAATATTCCCGAACGGGTAAATTTGGAGTGATTTAGGGAGAAAAGCGGGATAATATTCCCGAACGGGTAAATTTGGGGTGATTTGGGGAGAGAAGTGAGATAATATTCCCGAACGGGGTGATTTGGGTGGATTTGGGGCAAAAAGGGGGATAATATTCCCGAACGGGAAGAGATTGAGATGAAGAAAGGAGTATATGGAGCGAGCGAATTTCGTACTTCCTACTGTTTTTCCCCGTAGAAGAACGCAGCCGTTGCGCCGCCGTCGACGAGGAAGTCGGAGCCAGTGATGAAGCTGCCTTGCGGTCCGAGGAGGAGTTCGGCGACGTTGGCTACTTCATCTGCCGTGCCGGGGCGACCGGCGGGGCACTTTGCGAACATCTCCTTGTAGAAAGAACCGCGCGGACCGTTGAACTCATCCAGCGCGAGCGGCGTGACAATGATGCCCGGCGAAATAGAGTTCAGGCGAGCTCCGCGTTTCCCCCACGCCACGGCTTCAGCCATGACGCGCTTGACATTGCACCGCTTGGCGAGTTGATAGGCGTGCAGGGTGTCGCGGATGTTTTCGGGCTGCAGCAGAGGCAGTCCGAGCAAGTCCTCCGTAGACGTGGTGGCGAGCGCGGCGTCCTCTTCCGCAGTGAGGGCGGGCAGGCGATGTCCGGATTGACTGGAAATCGTGATCCCCGTGCCGCCGGGAGCAATGATGTGTCCGACCTCCTCCAGCAGGACGGCGGTTCCGTACAGGTCCACCTTCAGGATGGTGCCGATATCGGCTTGACTCGGCGAGACTCCGGCGGCGTTGATGAGCGTGGTCACTTCACCCGACCGCGTACCGCAGGCGATGAACGCCTGAATGGAAGCGCGCTGCGCCAAGTCTAGGGCGGCGGAACACGCGTCGAACCCCGCTTCCCGCAGCACCTGCACCGTGTGGTCCGCGTTTTCCGTTCGTTTGTCGCCGACTACAATGGTACACCCGGCACCCACGCGTCGGGCGATTGCCAGCCCGATCTGCCCGGCACCTGCCAATAGAACCACATGCTTGTTCATACGAATTTTGCGAATGAGTTAAGATTGAAGCCACTTAGAGATTTCTGTATCCACGGTGGAGTCTTTGCGATAGACACGGGTACCCTTGATGGGAAGCCCGGGGAGGATGCGGGCGTTGGGGCAGGTTTTCTTCAGGTCGCGCACACTGTTGCCCATACCGCTGCCCTCGTGGGTGCAGAATGGGAGCACCGTCTTACCCGCCAATTTGCCGCACTTTTCGATAAAGGTGTAGACAGCCATGGGCATGGTGCCCCACCAATTGGGGTACCCTAGGATGATGGTGTCGTATTTGGAGACGTCGGGCAGCTCCCCGGCGAGCTCCGGGCGGGCATGCTCCCGCATTTCTCGCTTCGCTACCTCGGTCGTTTCGTGGTAGTCCGCCGGATACGTCTTCACGGTGCGAATTTCGAACACATCAGCCCCCGTCAGGAGTTGGATTTTCTTTGCCACGGCGGCGGTGTTGCCGACCGTGAGGTTGACTATATCGCCGGATACATAATTTTGTCCGGTGCGGGAATAATAGGCGATGAGTACCTTCTTCCCCTGAACGGGCGATTCGGCTTGTGTAACTGTGGTTGCTGTCATGAGTCCCAGTAATGCGGTGAATAGTTTTTTCATTTCGTTTAGTGGTTAGAATCCTAAAATGCACCGGATTTATGATGAGGCACGTAGGGGGCTTCCAGTGCGGTGACCTCCTCCGGCGAAAGTTCTACATCCAACGCGGCAACTGCCTGCTCGATGTGCGAGGGGCTCGTGCTGCCCACAATGGGCGCGGTGACGCCGGGTTTACCCAGTACCCACGCCAAGGCGACCTGCGCCATGCTGTGTCCGTTCGCGCGTGCCACCTTCTCTAGGGCATCCACTACCGGCTTATCCTGAGCGGCTGTGGCATCCCACACCATGGGAGAAACGCCGTCGACGGCGGTGCGTGCTGTCTGCGTTCCCCACGGGCGCGTGCATCGTCCACCGGCGAGCGGACTCCACGGAACGACAGCCATCCTGCGGTCGCGACACAGCGGAAGTACCTCGCGCTCCTCCTCACGATAAATGAGGTTGTACTGGCACTGCATGGAGACAAACTTCGTCCATCCATGCCGCTCGGCTATGTTGTTGAGTCGCTCCAACTCCCACGCAAACATCGTGCATGCCCCGATGTACCGGGCTTTGCCGCTTTTCACGACATCGTGCAACGCTTCCATGATCTCCTCCGGCGGTGTCGCATGGTCCAAACGGTGAATCTGATAGAGGTCGACATAATCCAGCCCGAGCCGCTGCAAGCTGTGGTCGATTTCGGCTAGGATATTCTTGCGGGAACACCCCGCGCCGTTCGGTCTACCCTCGCGCATGGCAAAGTGTACCTTTGTCGCCACCACGATTTCATCGCGATTGAGCCCGAATTCCCGGATGAGTCTCCCGGTGATCTGCTCACTGGTGCCCAACTGGTACACGTTCGCCGTGTCAAAGTAATTGATGCCCAAGTCCACGGCTTTGGCGAAAATCGGCTTGGCTTCCTCATAATCCTTTGCCCACGGAAACACTCCGTGCTCCGTGCCCGGCTTCCCAAAACTCATGCACCCCAAACAAATGCGTGATACATCCACGCCCGTGTTCCCTAACTTCGTGTATTTCATTGCCGTCAAATGTTGACCTGTCCACTTTTTATCACTTCAAGTCACTTTAAGGCAAATTCTTTTTTGAAGGAGTCGCAAATTTTTGCACGCAAATGTACTTTTTATTCGCTCAGCACGCCATTCTCCGCTCCCCCGGGTGGGGAACCGGGCACGGAACACTCCAGCCATGCGGCATCCGACGGCACTGTAGCCACACGAATACCGCCGCACCGTTGAGTCGACAAGCGACGACGGAAAACGCAACCGAGGAGGGAGCTTGTAGAGTACCTAAAGCTGTGGTTCAGCGGGAGTAATACTCCACAATGAGCTGGACGTTCACGATGGGCGCAATCTCCTCCACTGTGGGAACGCGCAGCACCTTTCCGGTCAGTTTGGTGGTATCACCCTCGATCCACTCCGGAGTAGACGCGTCGGTGTTGAGTTCCACGAAGCGGTTGGCGAGTGCTTGGGAGCGAGCTTTAGCCGCCACACTCACCACATCCCCCGGTTTGCAGTGGTACGAAGGGATATTGACTTTCCTGCCGTTGACACGTACGTGCCCATGATTCACCATCTGACGAGCCGCAGCGCGGGTGTTGGCAAAGTTAAGGCGGTAAACGACATTGTCGAGACGCTGCTCAAGCAGTTGGAGCAGGATATCGCCGGTCACGCCGCGACGGCGCGATGCCTCATGGTAATAACGACGGAACTGACCCTCGAGTATTCCGTACATGTAGCGCAGTTTCTGCTTCTCCGCCAACATGATCCCGTAATCCGACTTCTTTTTGCGACCCGCACGTGCGCCGTGCTGACCCGGCGGGAATGGGCGTCGGGTAAAAGCCTTGCTGTTGCCGAAGAGGTCCACCCCGTAGCGGCGGCTGATCTTGGCGGTAGGTCCTGTGTATCGAGCCATAGTTATTTTGCAATGTTCAAGGTTGATAAATCATCATGCACGGCGAGCCTTCGGCGGGCGACACCCATTGTGCGGGATCGGCGTCACATCTGATATCGTGGTAATCTCCAGTCCGATAGCTTGGACGGCTCGTACAGCCGATTCGCGTCCGGAGCCGGGACCTTTCACGCGCACTTCCACCTCTTTGAGACCATGCCCCATGGCTTGGCGGCAGGCATCTTGGCAAACGACCTGTCCGGCGTATGCCGTGCTCTTGCGACTGCCCTTGAAGTTGAGTTTTCCGGCGGATGACCACCCGATCACGTTTCCCTTCATATCCGTGACACTCACTACGGTGTTATTGAAGGAAGAGGAGATGTGCACGATTCCCGACGTGATGTTTTTACTGCCCTTTGCCTTGAGAATCTTGACCTTTTCCTCGTCCTCCGCCAAGCCGAGCTCGGCAAATATGTCGCGGTGTTGCTCGGAACGGCGGGCAGGTGCATCTGTCCGGGCGGGTGTTTCCGGTGCTTGTGCATTAGGTACCGGAGCGGTCGGCTTCTCCCCCTCTGTCTCTTGTATATTTTCTTCAGCCATTGTTGTAAAACAGATTATGAGTTAAGCTATCAGGACTTCTTGGCACCGACGGTCTTCTTCCGACCCTTGCGCGTGCGGGCATTCGTGCGCGTCCTCTGACCCCGCACCGGAAGCCCCTTGCGATGCCGTATTCCGCGCAGACAGTTAATACTCGTCAGACGCTTGAGAGCCATCTGCTTCTCGCGACGCAGGTCGCCCTCTATCAGGATATGATTGCTGGTAATCGCTTGAACGATCTTCGTGAGCTGGGCATCCGTCAGCGTCCCGGTTCTCAGGTCAGGTGATACGCCGGACTGCTCCAGCACTCTCTTTGCCGTGGATGGTCCTATGCCGTATATGTAGCACAGCGATGCCTCCACGCGTTTCTCGTTGGGTATTTCTACACCGAAAAGTCGAGCCATACTCTCTGTTGTTTGTAGTTACTTCATGCGTCACGCCCCGCTGTGGAGCACTGCCGCGAGCGCAGTATACACCATTTTTCTCCCATGGCAAGCCCAATTTTTCGATTTTTGAAACATTGGATAAATTTGGAAAAAGCCTCCGCAACCACTGCGCCCCTTCCATGAAGTACGCCGGGGCACCTACACCGCAGACGTGAGAGGCACGGGACAGGGTCAAAAGGTCAGCGTCATCTGATCGGCATCATCCTGCTGCGGCGGGGGCGGGGCAGGGGGGGTAGGTGGGAAGAGAGGCTCGGGCAGGGAGGGGTCGGTTTGTGGTGGTGGGGGAGGAGGAGCGGGAGATTCCGGCATGATGCGCGCTATCCGCTCCACGGGATGTTTGGTGACGATATTGCCGAGCACGCCGCGACCCTTCACGACCAGACGCCCGAAGTCGAAGGGCATGGGGCTGCGCAGTCTCTTGGATTGGTTTTTCAGGTATACATTGGCGCGCATATTCGCGCTCTCCTCCTCTGTGGGATGCACTGTGAGGAAGAAAACCCGGCTCCCTTTGGTTCCTTGGGTGAGGGGGTACTCCTTGTCGCGTGTGAAGCCACCGAGTCGGAAACGCTTGGCGTAGCACGTACCGATCTTTCCATCGCGGTAGATCATGTTGAAGACCCAATCCTGCCCGGGACGCAGCACGCGTATGTCCAGCAACTTTTTGCCCACGTAAAACTTTTCCTGCACGCGCCGCACCATGGCAACACCTTGGGAATCAATGGTGAGGACATCGCTCATGGTCGAGCACTTTTCGATAGCCATGCCCTTTTTGACCCCGTACCCGGCAAACCCCTCCTCATCGTAGTAGAGCGTTTCGTTTTCGACAGCCGCCGCCGCGCGCGTCAGTGTGTCGAAGGTGGAGAGCTCGGTTCGCCTCACACGTCCGTCCCCGTATTTTTCTTTCAAACTCTCGTACCAGCGGATAGTGTAGCGAGTCAGTTGCGCGAGGTCTTTGCGAGTTTGTTTCATCTGCGCCTCCAAGTCACGGACGCACTCCTCGGCTGCGTGTATTTCGTATTTGGCTATCTTTTTGATGCGGATTTCGGTGAGCTGCTCGATGTCCTCCCGCGTTACCTCCCGCACAAAGTCCTTCACAAACGGGGCAAGTTTTTCTGCAATGCGAGAGAGGCTCTCCTCCCAGCTCTCGCTCGTTTCAAGCTCCTTGTATATTCGATTCTCAATGAATATCTTCTCGAGGCTTGTCTGCATCCACGCTTCCTGCAACTCCCCCAAGCGGACTTCTAACTCACAGCGCAATATTTCACGCGTGTGGTCAACATTGGCTCTCAAAATGTCACTGACGCCCAGAAAGACCGGCTTGCGGTCTCGGATGACCACCGCCTTGGGAGAAATACTTACTTGGCAGTCGGTAAAGGCGTAGAGGGCGTTACAGGTTTTTTCCGTATCGGCAGTGCTCGGCAGGTGCAGCAGAATGTCTGCCTGTGCCGCCGTGTTGTCCTCGATCTTTGCCAACTTTATTTTGCCCTTTTCCATCGCCGCTTCGATGCTTTGGATGAGCGATTCGGTCGTCGTCCCGTACGGAATTTCGGTGATGCGTATGAGCCTTCTCGTTGAGGTGTCGAGTTTGGCGCGGCAGCGTAATCGGCTGTTACCCGTTCCGTCGTTGTAGCCGCTCACGTCGAGGAGCCCGCCGGTGGGGAAATCCGGGTAGAGCTCAAAGGGTTCATTGCGCAAGTAATGGATGGCTGCTTCGATAATTTCGTTGAAGTTATGCGGCAATATCAAGCAATTCATACCCACGGCGATGCCGAGGGCACCCTGCGCCAACAACAGCGGGAACTTGACGGGAAGGGCTACAGGTTCTCTGTTGCGCCCGTCGTAACTGAGCTTCCACCGCGTCACCTTCGGGCTGAACACGACATCCTTGGCGAAAGCGGAGAGGCGTGCTTCGATGTAGCGCGGTGCCGCCGCAGCATCTCCCGTCAGTATATTTCCCCAATTCCCCTGTGTCTCGATGAGCAGCTCCTTTTGACCGAGGGTTACCAGTGCACTACCGATCGAGGCATCGCCGTGCGGATGGTACTTCATGGTATCCCCCACAATGTTTGCCACTTTGTTGAAGCGTCCATCGTCCATCCTCTCCATCGAGTGCAGGATGCGCCGTTGCACGGGTTTCAAGCCGTCGTCGAGATGCGGTACTGCCCGCTCCAATATCACGTACGACGCATATTCCAAATAATAGTCCCCGAACATCTCTTGAATTTTGCTCGGGTTTTCCTGCAGGTATACCGGTGTTGTCTCGTCACTCATCCCTCTTTCCGCCCACATTCTACCCGAGCCTCCCCCCTTCGGCAAGTAAATTCCGGGACACTGGGAGAAACAACCACATCTGTCCCAAGAAAAATACGAGCTTCGTGGTGGGCGATGACTTTACGGCGGGAAGACACGGGGGTGATCAAGTACGAGGTACGAAGTACGAAGTGAAGGAGCTAGGCGCAACAGAGTTGCGCAGAGGGAGGTGGAAGAAGCAAAGCCGGAACGATGCGAGGAGAATAAATCAAAGCACTCGTGAGGACGAAGCCCCCTTGGTGCGCAGAGCGAGTGCGACCCGCATGGGGACTGGCATGGCAACGGTTTTCGAGAATTTTATTGGGACGGGTGTGAGAAACAACACAGCTGTCCCAAGAAAATAAGACGCTCAGTGGTGGGCGACGACGCTGCAGCAGGAAGACGCGGGGGAAGTGGAAGTACGGGGTACGAAGTATCTAAGTTAGGCGCAGCAAAGTTGCGTAGAAACAACGAAAGAAGCAGGAAGCACGCGTAGAGGGCAAATCAAGTTCCCTGTGACGAGCCACGCGTTACTCGCTAGGTGTACCTACACCACACGCGCGCGCCTCGCACCAAGCCATGGCATCACGCAAATACTGCTCTTCGGCTTTGCTACTTCGTACTTCTAAATATCCCAGCTATCGAGCCATCTGAAGGAGACGACGCGCATCTTACGACCCATGAGGCGATTTACTTCGGAGAGTCTGGACTGATTTCCGCCGGATGTCCCTTGGTTGGCGGGGTCGTAGCTACCGTCTTGCGGAGTATTATCCGGGTCCACGTAATCGATGGTTCTCTGCACCACGGCTTCACACCATGCCTGCGCCAAGATAGCACGCCGCGAATTGCGCACACAGCCATAGGCGCGCACTGTGAAGGTGTCATCCCGCACGGTGAGTATATTGCCGAGCGACATGAGCACATCGCTCTGAATGAGATAGCCCGGGGCTGCCGTGTACATCGAGCCCTCCTCCGCGCGGGGGAAGCTGTAGAAGTCACCGGGGAGCGGGTGCACCATAAAGTCGGCGCGCATGAGGTCTCTGTTAATATCTGTGGCATCGATGGCAGCCTGCAATGCTCCCGTCAGTGCGGCATCCGTACCGCCGTCTAAGCGTCGATTGATGAAGTCCGCCATATTCAGGAAGGGACCGCGTTCGCGCACCTTCTTCACCATTTCGCGCGCCAGTTGGCGGATTTGGTCGGGGGAGAGCGAGCGGACATCGCCCCAAGCCGTAGCCATTTTCATGCTGGGACGCAGGAAGGCTGCGCCGAGGAGCATGTTGTAGCCGCTGCCGCTGCCGTCCATCGTGCGGTCAGCCGTGGAGACCATGAAGCGAGGGAAGAGCACGTTATCCTCTCCCCGGTGCTCCACGGTGTGCAGGTGGTTATCCGTGTTGCTCACGAGTTCACGTTTTGCGAGTCCTTGCAGCACGGCAGCCCACGCGTCCTCCGACACCGAGTTGACATTGAACCCGCCCTCCACCATGAGGTAGCGAGCTATCTCTTTCCAACCGTCTTCCGCCATGATACGCGAAACAATCTCATCCCGTGCCATCGATGTGTGCGCGAGCTTGTAGCGCGAGACGGGGAGCGGTTGATCTCCCTTCACGAAGGAGTCTAGGGTGTCACTTGCCCGCACCCGTCCGCGCGCCCCGGGCATATCGGAGACAGAGGAGCAGAACCAGCGATCCCAGAGGGCGTCATTGATGATAAAACCGTGGTCGTAAAAGTCTGAAAAAATGCTGCCGTTGCTTCCCAAATCAGATGTAACTTTGGTCTCGTGGAACACGTAGACTCCGTCCGACGGCAGACAGGGGTCCGCAAACGAGTTGCCGATGCCGACGCCCGGGACACCGGCTTGATACTGCATGCGCCGCATGTTTGCCAGTGTCCCCATTCGCCCTGTGCCGGTCGTATTGTACCATCCCGGCTTGAGCCGCATTCCGGAAAAACCGGCGAGAGAAAATGGAGGATGAACGGGCAGCTCCAGCACCGAAATGAACGACACCGCCTCACCGCCGCCCGTTCCCACACTCTGTATGCCGTAGATGCCGTTCTTTGAATTCACCGTATCCATCACTCGCTTGGCATCCACCTCTATGGCAGAAAGTTGGAAAGGGTGGTACTGCCGCTGTTGGTCATCCGGTTTGTAGAGAGAACCGCCCCCCATGGCGGGGCTGGAGTGCACCCAGTTTTTGGTGCGGTAATCTTTGTCACCGAAAGAGGGGAGAGCATTTCTCAGAGATTGATTGTAGGACTTCGGAGCAATTCCCACCGCTGCAACGTAGTAGGGATCCTTGTACATGCTCAGGTTCCACTGCATATCACTCACAAAGGTCGTATCATCTATCGATGTCGTGTCGTAATCATACCATCCGAGATTAAAGGTATACGGGGAAATTCCCTCTGCGCCGATAAAGCGATCGAGTCGGGACGAGATGCGACTTGACTCAACATCTTGATTGGCAACCTGTGAGGCATCTACTCCGTCAAACCCGTGTGTCACGGCCATGGACCCGCGTGCCTTTGGTCCTAGGTAATCTCCTACCGTGTCGTAAACCTGTCCCCCGCTCACATACTGAGCATCTTGACCCAGCACAGTCGTAATCCTTCCGGAGCTACTGTAGCCGGATTGGGTCTCCAATGCCAACTTCATCACGTACTCGGTACGGTCTCCAAACTGAGAGCCACCATCCATCGAAAACATGGACGCGAAGTAATTGTGCAAAATACCTACTTGGTCTCCTTGAACAAAAGGAATTTTTTGAGGTTGGGAAAAACTTATCGTCTTATCCTCCCCCGAAATGCTAAGTTCCATGTTATTGAACCCCTCCGCCATAGAAAACATCAGAATTTCGCCGGGTTCAAAAACAATATCGCTGGATTGGTCTGCCTGCGAATGGACAAAATAATTCCCCCAGTCGTTGGCAAATGTATTCGCCTGACCTACACCGGGGGATGAATCCACTTTACTACCATTATTGGGTTGCAACATTAAAAAGCGTGTCCAGTAGGTATCTGTGGCGGAACCTGATGGCTGCCACAACAAGACAGAGTTCGTACGGTAAAGGAGACTGTGCACCCAGAGTTTTTTAGCACCCACGCGCAGAGGCACGTTGTAGGGATTCCACCACAGAAAAAACGGCGCGTACGCGTGACCGTAGCTATGACCACCACCCGCATTTTTGGGGTCGTACACAATCAACCCGTACGCTCCGTAGAAAGAGAGCAGGACCGGAGTTCGGGCATAGCCGGAGTACTGCTCTTCATTGAAGCGAGCCCTCTCATCAAAGAACGTAACCGCATCACCCTTCTCGGTGGTGCCTCTCTCCAAGTGACCGCCCATACGCGCATGCGCTTCGGAAACGCCACCGACGAGACGCGAGGAGGTAAAGTCTTCCTCCGCTGCGGTGCCGTCGGGCCACAGGTTGTAGAAGGCGTGCAAAGCCTGCCAAGAGCCGATGGGGAAGGAAGCTTCCGTGCCGGTCGGCAAGCCTTCGCCCTCCGCCAGAGGGCAGTCTTGGTCTGCACGCGGTCGCATCGGCGTACTTTCCAAGTTTTCCTTGTTGAGCAGCAGGTTGAGGTCGAGTTTTAACCCACCGTCTCGAGGATTGGTGATGAGGGAATACGAGAACGTGGTGGCATCAAAATAGTAAGGTTGACCGACGTCGACGCCCCCGGAATTGACCAACGGAAGGGTCTTCAGATCCACGAGCTTTTGCGGTTCTTGGATTTGTTTCGGCAAGAAATCCAGATTTTTGCTATCGCGGAAGACCGGAGCGGGAGTATCCCAAGTGCGATGCAAAATTTCCACAGGGTCCGAGGTACTCGGTCGGTCTTGTATTGCCACATTCGCTTTCTGGTTTTCTCCCCCGACCCACCAAGCAAAGCAGGTTTCATTGCGCTCGGCGGAGGGCATGGTGATAAGCTCGGCGTACACGTACTCCTCCTTGGAGGTATCGGGACCCAGCGTGCCTTCCCCTACCATACAGATGCGATAGCCGGGTTTTTGTTTCCCGAGGTCATTGATGGCATTGAGTTGGCGTTGTTGTCTCACATCGCTGCTCGAAACAAGCCAGCGACGGAACATGGAGGAGCGACCGGCGGTGTAGGTGCTCCGGATGTCCGCTCCATTGTGAGTACCGTAGAGGGGAGCCTGCCAGCTGTCCCAGACACCCAAAATATGCTGCGGATCAGATTGGTTTTGCGAAAGGATGCCGGAAAATGCGGTCACGCGTTGATCGGGACCTGCTTCCATCTGAAGGTCGGAGATGGCGGCATCCAGCCCGATGAGAGCTTGCTGACGAGCCTCCGCCTGCAGAATGGTTTGTGCCGCGATGCGATTTTGACTCGATGCGACGGCGAGCAGCCCTACGGCGATGAGCCCCAAGAGCATCATCAATGTGAGAGTCGCCACCAAGGCAAAGCCCTTTCTTTTTTGTTTTTTTGTTTTCACGGTCGGTAGATGTTATGATTCTGAACGAAAATGATGTCAAGAAATGGTTTATTCGGTTTGCTCGTCCCGCTCGGTGGGAGGGAGATGGGTATTGAAGAAATCGAGCAGGTAGCCCGGAGTGAGCAGTTCGCGGGTGACGACGGGTTCCTTTCCGGGTACATAAAGGGCATTGGTGGGTACGGAGCTGCGCCCCAATCGCCGTAGTTCAGCATCTACGGCAGGGCTTGGTCGCGTCTTATCCGCCCGCATGAGCGCGACATCCCTCTCCCTCAAAAGACGGCAGACATCTGCGGTGTAGGCTATTCCCTTGTTGGCTTTGCACGTGAGACACCACTTGGCTGTAAAGTCCACAAAGACAGGTGTACCATCGTCGAGAGCCTCCTGCATGGCAGAGGGGGACCACTCCGACCACTCGATGGCGGTCTCCGATGGTTCCTCGGGGGAGAGCTCGGGCATGCTACACCAAATACCGCCGGTAGCCAGTGCCACAGCGACCAGTAGCCCGAGCACCCGCGTCAGTTTGCGGCGGTAAAGTGCGCACCAGCGTCCGTACACCCAACATGCCGAGCAGATGGTGACGAGCCCGAGCAGCACAGAAAATGAGCTTGCGCCGCCGCGTGCACTCAGGTACACATCCAGCAGCCACGCAGCCGCCGCGAGCATTAGGAACGATAGCCCCTGCTTGAGGGATTCCATCCATTGCCCGGGGCGGGGCAGCAACTCCACCAACCCCGGGAAGAGACTGAGTATGATGTAGGGTACGCCCAAGCCGAGTCCCATGACCGTGAGAGCCGCCAAGAGCCACAGCCCGGGCAATGCCATGGCGGCGGGCATGGCTGCCCCGAGAAACGGCGCACTGCACGGTGTGGCAACGAGGGTTACAAACAAGCCCTGCAAAAAGGCCCCCGTCAGCCCACCGCACCGATTGGCTCCCTGCCCGATTGACGTCGCCCCCACGCCAATCTCAAAAATGCCGTACATGCCCAACCCGAGTACGAGCAGCAGCACCATCAACCCGAATACTACCCACTCGCTTTGCATCCACACCGCCCAGCTGCGATCCACCCCTCCTTCGTCCCCCAAGAGTACGCCCGCCCATTCCTGCCACGGGGTCTGCGCAAGGAGGGGGAGGTTGGAAACGGCAATAAGTGCGAGCCCCAACAGCACAAAACTCACGAGGATACCCAGCACGAAGGTAAGGGAATGCGCTACGACGCGCCCACGGCTGCCACCGCTGAGTTGCACAAAACTCATCACCTTCAACCCCAGCACCGGGAAGACGCACGGCATGAGATTGAGCAACATGCCGCCGAGAAAGAGCCAAAGGGCGATCCACCAAAAACCGACGGGTACACCTTGGGGTGCCTGCAACGGTGTGTCGATCGAGGTGTGTTGCCCACCCGTCCACACGAGCTGTCCCTTCAGGCTGCGCGGTCGTTCCTTCGGTGCCGGGTACATGCTGTCCTCTCCCGTGTTGGCGGGAAGTTGCAGGTGCAGCATTCCGGCTTCTCGCCGCACTTTCTGCGTCGGCACCGGGTGCACGCTCCCATCATCGGAAATGAAGATGGGCTCTCCCCCAAATGCGGGATCACGCAGGGACAGTTCGTAGCCGCCCGGTACGCGCGCCGCACTGACTTGGTGCAACGGCGTGTCTCCGAGCACCTCTACCTCGCTCTCCGCCTTCCTCCATGCAGGATTCTGCACGGCTTCACCGCGCAGGAGGTGTAGGTTCACCCGCGTGTCTACGGGAGGTTGGCAACCGAGCTCGGAGCACAGCTGAGCCGTCGTAGTGACTTCAAAGTCAGCCTGCTCCGGGGCATCCGCCTGCGGAGTAATTTGCCAGAGGATGACGGGCGCGTCGTACCCGTAGAGAGTCCCCACGCTGCTCTCCATGCGCTTTGGTACCTGCCAGTAGGGTCCCTTCACCGTAAATCCCGCCGGGGCAGTGAGCTGCGCCGTCATTGCCTCTCCCACTGAACCGGGATTACGGTAATAGGCATGCCACCCCGGCGGCATCTGCCCCCGCACCTCCACCGCAAACTCCTGCCCCACTGCGTATGCCTGCACGCTCGCCGCTGCTTGCAGTGTAAGCTGCGCCGCCACCTGTCTCCTAGGCTCTTGCCCTCCCGACAGTGTCATCAGCACGGCTATCCACAGCCAAACAACTCCCATCACTTTCTTCATCGTGCACATCCTAACACCTCCCCCCACACAATGCAAGAAAAATCTTAGAGTGGAGCTGTACATCTTACTTCGTACTCCCATTTGAATCGTGTTTTTTCTTGCGTATAATCCGAAAAGGGGGTACCCTTCGAAAGGTATGTGGACAGGTAGATTTTCTCAAGCCATGGCAGACCTCGTGCTTCGGTACAGTGAGTCTGTGTCGTACGATCGGCGGCTTTATTGGCAGGATATCCTCGGCTCAATCGCCCACGCGCGCGCCCAGATGAATGCCGGACTCCTCACCGAACAGGAATTTCATGCTATCGAACAGGGGCTGTCAGACATCCGGCAGGACATTGAAGCCGGGCGGTTTCACTGGGATGTCAACCTCGAAGATGTGCACATGAACATCGAACACGAGCTGACGCGCCGCATCGGACCTGCCGGAGCAAAATTGCATACGGCTCGCTCTCGCAATGACCAAGTTGCCACCGATACGCGCCTCTATTGCCGCAGTATGATCGACAGTGTCTTGCAAGCCCTGCGGGAATTGCAGAAGGTACTGACGGCGAAGGCAGAGCAGTATTCCGATGTCCGTATCCCGGGATATACACACCTGCAGCGAGCTCAGCCCGTGACCGTTGCACACCATCTCTTGGCGTACGTCGAGATGTTGCAGCGAGATGCCCTGCGTTTTACCGATTGTCGTCGTCGCCTGAATATTTGCCCGCTGGGTTCCGGGGCTATCGCCGGTTCCACCATCAATCTGGACCGCGAAGCCATTGCCGCTGAATTGGGATTCAACGGCGTGTCGCAGAATTCCATGGATGCCATTGCCGACCGCGATTATGTCGCAGAATCCCTCTTCTGCCTAGCCCTGACCGGGACCCACTTAAGCCGCCTGAGCGAGGACCTCGTCCTCTGGAACAGTGCCGAATTCGGCTACTGCACGCTTTCCGATGCCCATACGACCGGCTCCAGTCTCATGCCGCAGAAGAAAAATCCGGATGTCTGTGAGCTGACACGCGGCAAGACGGGGCGGCTTTACGGGAATCTCACCTGCGTGCTGGTAGCCCTCAAGGGGCTCCCCCTCACGTACAATCGCGACCTCCAAGAGGACAAAGAACCCCTCTTTGATTCTTTCGATACCGTCCTGCATGCGCTCGCCGTGAATGCCGAAATGCTCGCCGCCATGAGCATCAACCGGGAACGTTGCGCTTCGGCTGTGGCAGACCCCTTGCTGCTTGCCACGGACTTGGCGGATTATCTCGTGCGCCGGGGCGTCCCCTTCCGCGATGCCCATGAGCTCGTGGGGCGCGCCGTCGCTCTGTCCGAAAAGGAAGGGGTGCTCCTCTCGCAGCTTTCGGCGGAACAGCTCCGCAGCATCTCCCCGGCATTCGGCGATGACGCTCTCGCGCAGCTGACCCTCGACCGTGCCTTTGCCCTCCGCACCAATGTCGGCTCCCCCAACGCCGAACGCACCGCCGAACGCCTCGCCTTCTGGAAAAAGAAACTCAATTGCCCACCACACCACATCTGTCCCGATAAAATGAAAGGTCCAGTGGTGAGCGATAACTCTACGGCAGGAAAACGCGGAGGTGATCAAGTACGGGGATAACACGAAGCACTTCGTACCTCGTACTTCCTATTTGTCTTGCCCTAGTCGGGGAAATGGGTATAATTTGCGCGTTATGTCGCAGGAAGCAGCAACAGATGAGCATGTACAGGGATCCGGGCAAGAGGACCTCATCGCCGTACGTCGCGAGAAGGTGGATAAAATCCGCGCCTTAGGTGTCAACCCCTATGGCTGTCGCTATGATGTTACCACTTTTCCGGCGCAGCTCAAAGAAAGATTTGAAGAGGGGCGGCATGTTCGTATACTTGGGCGTATCACGGCGTTGCGCGACATGGGGAAGACACAATTTTTCACTGTGGCGGACGTGTGTGGGGGCATACAGTGCATGCTTACCAAAAAAGCTGTCGAGGAGGGGGACTGGGCTCTGTGGAAACTCATGGAACGCGGCGATTGGGTAGGTGTGGAGGGTGATACTTTTGTGACCCGCACCGGTGAACCGACGGTGCGCGTGGCGAGCTTTACGCTCCTCTCCAAGGCTTTGCGTCCCATGGCAGACAAATTTCACGGGCTCGCCGACCAAGATATGCGCTACCGGAAGCGGCACTTGGACCTCATGAGCAACCCGGAGAGTGCCGCCCGCTTTGTCGCTCGCTCGCGTATCATTCGTGAGATACGTAGCTTTCTCGCCGAGCGTGGGTTCATGGAAGTCGAAACCCCCATGTTGCAAGATGTGGCGGGCGGCGCGGCTGCCAGACCTTTTGAATCCTATTACAACGCCCTCAAAAAGCCTGTGACACTGCGTATTGCGCCGGAGCTCTACCTGAAGCGTTTGCTGGTGGGCGGTTTCCCGAAGGTTTTTGAACTGAACCGCAACTTCCGCAACGAGGGAATCGATGCCCGCCATAACCCGGAGTTCACCGTGCTCGAGGTGTATGAAGCCGGCGGCGACTTCGAATCGATGGCCAATATGACGGAAGAGTTGATCACCACAGTGGCACAAAAGGTCTTCGGCAAACTCGTGTTCGAGCAATATGACTCCGAAGGCAACCTTCGCCGCACGGTCGACCTAACGCCCCCTTGGCCCCGCGCCGACTACTCCGACTTGGTACGCAGCGTTGCCGGAGCCGACTGGTTTGAGCTTTCTCCGGAGCAGCGACGCTCCCGCGCCCAAGATGAGCTGCACCTACAGATCGGAGACTCACTCGATGACGTCGGAGTTACCCAACAGGTCTACGAAAAACTGGTGGAAGAAAAGCAAGTTTCGCCGCTTTTTGTTTGTCATCCGGCGCGCGACCTCGTTCCCCTCGCCAAGACCAACCCGCAGGATGATTCTGTCGTAGATGTTTTTGAGCTCGTCATGAACGGTCAAGAGCTTTGCCCGGGATATTCCGAGCAAAATGACCCGGCAGAGCAGCTCAAGCGACTCATGCACCAAGCCGGTGCGGAAACCCAAAAAATTGATTACGACTTCGTGGAAGCACTCGAATCCGGTATGCCCAGTGCCGGAGGCATCGGCATCGGCATCGATCGCCTCTGTATGATGCTCACCGGCGTTTCCTCCATCCGCGATATCATCCTCTTTCCCCAGCTCAAATCCCTATCTTGACCGGTCAACCTCGCACCCCATCCCGACCGTTCTAGGGCGGCTCCGGTGCTGTTTCTCCGCAAGCGGGGTCTAGCTCACGTATTCCATGCTCAGCACCGTGACATTGTCGGCATCGCTGTGCTCGAGCTCACGGCAGCCTTCCACGATCTGCGCAGACAAATTGTCGCTCTGAGAGTCCAACATACGGCGAGTCGATGCTTTCATGGGTGTGGGCAAGAGGAGCTCATCCACCCCGTCACTTGCCAGCACAAGTTTATCCCCGGGTATCAGCAGGTAAGGAGTACTCGGGCTGTCAATGAGCGGTATTCTGTCACCCGTCACGGCAGAGCGGAGGGAATGTCCTTGGGAGTAAGCCACCTCAAAAGACATAGTACCCGCTTTGACAAACTCTTCGTAGATAGAACGCATGGAGTGGTCGGCATTCAGGCGCACAAGTCGCCCGCCCCGCCAGAGCAGCAACGGCGAATCCCCCACGCTGACCCACCAGAGCACCCCGGCACTCGCATACACGGCCAGCAGCGTGCTGCCCCCATACATACCGCGCTTTTTGAAGTACGCACCGACACTTTTGTTGGCGTGGTCGAGGGCATTGAGGAGCCTCTGCCCGGTCATCTTCTCGGCATCTTTTTCAAATGCTTTAACGAAGGAATTGGCTGCCAGTGACGCCGCTTGGTACCCGCAATCATGTCCACCCATGCCGTCACACACGACTGCCAAGACTCCCTCCGGAAAGTTCCGCACAGCGTACGAATCTTCCATGACTTCTCGCTTACCTATCCACTGCGCTATCTGTACTTTCACACCCCACCTTCTACCACATCGTATACCCATTGACAAGAAGAAAGTTGTTTGCTTGCGAAAAAAAAATCACACCTGTCTCAAGAGAATCTCTGAAAATCGTCGCAATGCTGATCCCCATGCGGGCTGCGGACGCCCAACAGGAAGTACGAGGTACGAAGTAGCAGAGCCGGGGAATGGCGGACGGGGTGGGCAGTGCGGATGTGGCAGAAAAAACGTGCCTGATGAGAGTGTTGTGGCGTGTCGCGTCATGTGTGATGGGTACCGGTACCACGAGAGCACCTCTTCATGGCTTCGCATGCCACAGACGTATCAACCTCACGGATGCTTTGATTTATTCCCCTCGCGTCGTTCCGGCTTTGCCTCCCTCCAACTCTCCTGCGCAACTCCATTGCGCTTAACTCCTTCGCTTCGTACTTCGTACTCCGTACCTCGTACTTCCATTCCCCCGCGTCTTTCTGCCGCAAAGTCATCGTCCACCACGAAGCTTGTATTTTTCTTGGGACGACCGGGTCACGGGTGCATTGACTTATTCCCCACGCACGCTCGTCAATCGTAGAGGATTTGTCTTGCATGGTGGGGCGAAAGTAAGTAGAATTCAGCGCATGGAGACAGGGGAGAAACGAGACTTTATACGCGAGTGGATAGCCGGGGACATGGTCGCCGGGCGTTGCAAAGCTCCCATCACGCGATTTCCGCCGGAACCGAATGGTTATCTGCATATCGGGCATGCCAAGGCTATTTGCTTGGACTTCGGTATTGCCCAAGAGTACGCCGAGCAGGGGGCAGTCTGCCATCTGCGCTTTGATGACACGAATCCCTGCAAAGAGGATGTCGAATTCGTCAATTCCATACAAGAGGACATTCATTGGCTTGGGTTCGATTGGGGGGAGCATCTCTACTGGGCATCGAACATCTTTGACTTTTATTACAAATGTGCGGTTACACTCATCGAGAAAGGCTTAGCCTACGTGGATGAAGAGGACCGCGAAACGATGCGGCGTCGTAGGGGAAATTTGGTGACACCCGGGGAGCCTTCCCCCTACCGTGATCGCTCAGTGGAGGAAAATTTGGAGAGATTCGCGCAGATGAAGGCGGGTAAGTTTGCGGAGGGAGCCGCCGTGTTGCGGGCCAAGATAGACCTCGCCAGCAGCAACATGAACATGCGCGACCCCGTCATCTACCGCATCTCCTACGATCCCCACCACAACACCGGGACGTCATGGTGCATTTACCCCATGTATGACTTTGCGCACCCACTCGAGGATGCTTGGGAGGGGGTCACCCACTCGCTCTGCACGCTGGAGTTCGAGAATCATCGCCCGCTTTACGACTGGGTGATCGAGAATTGCCCCGTACCCGCTCGTCCCGAGCAGCGTGAGTTCTCGCGTCTCAATATCAGCTACACGGTTATGAGCAAGCGTAAGCTGCGCCAGATGGTCGAGGAGCATTACGTGACCGGCTGGGATGACCCACGCATGCCCACGATCTGCGGAATGCGACGCCGAGGCTACCCCCCGAAAGCCATTGTCGATTTCTGCGAGGGGGTGGGTATCACCAAATTCAACGGCAACACGGATGTTGCCCGCTTGGAGAACGCCGTACGCGCCGAGCTCAACGCCCATGCCGAACGGCGTATGGCAGTGCTGCACCCGCTGAAGCTTGTGCTCACGAATCTGCCGGGGGAACTCGATGAGGAGCTGCACGTCCAAATCAACCCGGAAATGTCGGAGCTCGGTGTGCGCCCCGTGCGCCTCAGCCGCGAGCTCTGGATCGAGCGGGAAGACTTTATGATTGACCCGCCTAAGAAGTACAAACGGCTCAGCCCCGGGGCTTGTGTGCGACTGCGCGGCGGGTACTGCATCGTTTGCACCGGCTACGAGACCGATGCTTCGGGGCGCGTCATTTCGGTGCAGGCGGAAGCCCTGCCGGGTACCGTAGGGGCTATGCCGCCGGAAGGTGTGCGCTGTCTCGGTGCTATCCACTGGGTGTCCGCGAAATACGGCGTCAAAGCCGAGGTGCGTCTCTACGAGCGGCTCTTCAAGGACGAGTCGCCCGACACGAATCCGGAGGGATTCTTGGCATCGCTCAACGAGCATTCCTTGGAGGTGCTACGCGATGCTGTGGTCGAGCCCGCCTTGGCTGAAGCTCCCCCGGAGTTTCGCTGCCAGTTTGAGCGTCTCGGGTATTTTGTGGCGGACCGCCGGGATCACTCCCCCGAGCATCCGGTCTTCAACCGCTCCGTGAGTCTTCGGGATTCTTGGGCAAAAATGACCAACCATGCCAAACGCTGATTTTCCTACAAACGGTACTGCGTTCAACATGAACGATTTTATCAATGCCTGCGATTCAGCATTTGCCGCAGAGGAGGTGACTCCCACGCCGCCTGCCGAGCTACCGGCGGAGGAGGTACCCGTTGCCGAGGGGGATGACCCCATCTGGTTTTCCCCGCTCGTTGAGGTACTCGCCGAGTTGCGTATGGGCAGACTCGTGCTGGTCACGGACGACCCTGCTCGGGAGAATGAAGCGGATTTGGTCTGTGCCGGGCAATTCGCTACTCCGCAGAATATCAACTTCATGGCAACGCATGCCCGGGGGCTCATCTGCGTGCCGATGGCACCGGAACGCGTGGATGCCCTCAGTCTACCCATGCAGGCAGAGCATAACACGGAACGCCACCATACGGCGTTTACGGTGAGTGTGGATGCCAAAGTGGGCACCACTACGGGTATCAGTGCTTTTGAACGCTCTGCAACGACGATGAAGCTGGCGGACCCCCGCGCTACCCTCGATGACTTTGTGCAGCCGGGGCATTGTTTCCCCTTGCGCGCTCGGGAGGGTGGGGTACTCCGGCGCGCCGGGCACACGGAAGCTACGGTCGATTTGCTGCGCCTAGCCGGTCTCGAACCGGTGGGGGTATGCTGCGAAATCATGAAGGAGGACGGCACGATGGCTCGCCTCGGTGAATTGGGTTCCTTCCAACGCCAGTTCGCCCTGAAGGCTTGCTCTCTCGCCCAGATTATCTCCCACCGCCAACACACCGAATCTCTCGTGGTGCATGAGGAAGCCGTCCGCCTCCCCACCGATTACGGTGACTTTATTTGCCATTCCTACCATTCCCTCGTGGACGGACGCACGCACCTCGCCCTCGTGCACGGGGAGATTGATTCGGATAAACCGGTGCTTTGCCGTGTTCACAGTGAATGCCTTACGGGTGATGTGTTTGCCAGTCGTCGCTGCGATTGCGGCAGTCAGCTTCACCTCGCCATGCAACGCATTGCGCAGGAGGGCGGGGTCGTCCTTTACTTGCGGCAGGAAGGACGCGGTATCGGTCTCTCCGCTAAATTACACGCCTACAAGCTGCAGGAGCAGGGGCTCGACACGGTGGAAGCCAATATCCGCCTCGGCTTTCCCCCCGACCTGCGCGATTACGGGGTCGGTGCTCAAATTTTACGCGACCTCGGCGTGCGTAAACTCCGTCTCCTGACGAATAATCCGCGCAAAATTGTCGGTCTTTCCGGGCATGGACTCGAAGTCACCGAGCAACTCCCTCTGCGCATCCCTCCTCACGAGGATAATCGCCGTTACCTTGAAACAAAGCGTGATAAGATGCACCATCTCATCTAATCCCGGTGCTCGCAAGCTTGGGAAACCGGTGCGTGGCAGGTGCCGTTCCTCCGATTTCTCATGAGCGGTGCGGCGGGATGACGTGCAAGATATCTTCCATCAGGTAGAGCGGGACACTCAAAAGTTTCTCGCTCTTTCCGTAGCGTGCCAGCGAGCAGCGTATCGCGAACTCCGGGGCATATTTTGCGCAGTACACGCGCAGGCTTTTGGACTGTGTGTGCGTAGTTGCTTTCACCTCGACGGGCAGGATGCGCCCGTCATACTGCAGAACGAAGTCTACCTCTGCCGTCCCGGACGGGTTTGTCCAGTAGGCAAGCGGCGTATGAGGTAGCGCAGTCGTGAGCATTTGGCAGACACATTGCTCGGTGAGTGCTCCCTTGAACTCGGTGTAGATAGAACGGGAGGGTTCTGCACCTGCCGGGTCTGCCATCGCTCGCAGAAGTCCGCTGTCACTCAAAAAGAGTTTGAACGCGTCCGCCTGCTCATAATAGGGCAGAGGTATCTCCGGTTTACTGACTCGGTGAACGCGCCGGACGAGACCGCACCGCACAAGCCAACTGATGGCTTCTTCGTAGTCGCGCCCCCGTGCGCCTCCCTTGATGGTTCCATAGCTGAATTTGCGGATAGGACGCGCGAGTTGCGCAGGGATGCTATCCCATACCTCATGGATGCGCAATATCTGTTGTGGCGAGGTGTATTTGGAAAAGTCCTGCGTGTACGCATCGAGTATCTGCTGCTGAAGTTCTCGCACGCTCCTTCCGGAGTGGTTCTCGGCGTATTCCCGCACGACTTCCGGCATGCCGCCCACCAGCATATATTCTTCCAGCAACTCGCATAACGTGTCGTGAAAAATATCGAGCGTCCTCGTGTCAACCTCGCGGAGCATCGTCTCGTAGCGTTCCCGCCCCAGCGCACGCAGAAATTCGTGGAAGCTGAGCGGTCCCAACTGCAGGGCTTCAACGTGCCCCACAGGATATGAAATATGTTGGTGCCGCATGGCAACCCCAAGTAAACTTCCCGCCGCCATCACGTGGTATTCCGGTGCCTGCTCGTGCAGGAATTTCAGCGCATGAAGTGCCCGCTCACTCGCCTGTATCTCATCTAGGATAATGAGTGTTTCCCCGGGCAGCACATCCGTTGAACTCTGTGTGCTGATCCCTCGCATCATGGTTCTCACATCAAAGTCTTGCTCGAACATGACGCTCGCACGCGACATCTCGACCAAGTTCAGGTACGCTGTGTGTTGATACGCTCTCCGCCCAAACTCTCTCATCAACCAAGTTTTCCCAACTTGGCGCGCCCCTTCTAGAATGAGTGGCTTGCGTCTCTTCCGCTCTTTCCACTCCATCAATTTCTGCATCGCATCGCGTTCCATACCCCACCCTTTTATCTCTTTCCCTCCATTTTGTCAAATATTTTTTCCCATTTCCACAAAAGTCCCGGGACTTTTTGCCAATTCTGTACAAAAGTCCTAGGACTTTTTGCCAAATTTCCACAAAAGTCCTTGGACTTTTGTGCATACTCTATGGAATTAAGCATGAATTTAAATTATATTTATTATTTATATTCTGTGAATCACATCTTATAATGATGCAAAATTTCTCATTAGAGTAACTTTAATAAAAGTTCTTTTTGGGAAATTTAGGGTGTCTTGTTATGCTTCACTTGCTTCATCTCGTCATATTATCCAACTTTTGCTTTCGTAAATCAAATTTAAATTAGATACACAAAAGTCCCGGGATTTTTTGCCAATTCTGTACAAAAGTCCCGGGACTTTTGTGGAGATTTGGCAAAAAGTCCCGAGACTTTTGTGTTTTCTCTATGAAATCAAGCACGGATTTAAATTATATTTATTATTTATATTCTGTGAATTATATCATATAATGGTACGAAATTTAATCCTAAAGTAACTTTAAGACAAGTTTTTTGGGGAAAATTTATAGTTTTTCCCTATCTTATTGCTTTTTCGTTATTCGCTGTATTCTGCCCAAGTTGAGCTTGTTTCCCACACGCGGACACGTTCGAGTTTTACGCAGTTGCGCACCGGGTAGCTTATCGTACCGTTGCAGACAGCATCTGCGAGTGCTGCCTTTGCTTTTTTGAAGACGCAAGCTGCTATGACTTCGCTCGTGGGGTCCTTCTGTTCAAAGGGAATGATCCGCTCACCGTAAACCTGTCGGAAGGTGGCAAAGTTCGGGTCATTTGTATTCATGCACAGGGCATGGTCAAAAGCTTGCAGGAAGCTACCGAGCATTTCGCTTATCGCTTTGAAGTCCATGACCATCTCGTTTGCATCGAGTGTATCGGCTGAAAAGACCAGTTCCACACTGCGGGTGTGTCCGTGCGGGAATTGGCATTTCCCGGGATGCTTGGATAGTAAATGTCCACTCTCCAGCTCGACCCTTTTGCAGATTCGGTACATGTCCCCATCCTACCACCCAACCGCCGAATTTGCAACATCTGTTACGAGAAAATCGATGACTTAGCACCCAAACCTGTCCCCGATAAATTAAAGGTCTAGTGGTGGGCGTCACACGTCTATATCGATGTCGAAGGTCTTGCCGAGAGCAGCGGGGTCGAGTGGGGTAGTTTCGGCGGGAGAGAGAGGGGAGAGGAGGGTGGCGGGGTCCAAGGATCGGAGAGAAAAGAGCAGAGAGGGCTCGCGGTCGATGAGGACGCCGACGGCGTAGATAGCGGCAGCTTCATGCGGGCAGGGCTCTGCCCAGTCGGGGCAGGTGCAGCTCATTTTCCAATCCTCCGGGGCGGGCAGTAGGCCGGTGTCCGGGTCGCAGAGTGTGTGCAGGAGCTCCTCATTCGCTCGCCCTTCCAGCAACGCGACGAGTGAGGAAACATTCCCGGCGGCGGCGGTGCGCAGCATTTCCGTTTTTCCCGGTGAGAGCGGGGCGAGGGTCAGCTGCACCTCATAGAGCTCCTGCGCGCTCACGAGGGCGGAGATCGTGCCGGGGGCTAGGCGCAGGTCGAGCACACATCCGTGACGCAGCAGAGAACGCCCCGGTGCTAGACAGAGTCCGCCTGCCTCACACTGCGCCAAGTGCCGCATCCACGCACTTCCCCAAAAATGGTCGGCTAGTTTGCGGGTGGTGGAGACCACCGGTTCGAGCTGCACCCCCTGAGTGCGCAATTCGGCGAGACGCTCGGCGGCGAGTCGCGCAAAGTCCGCCGCCCGCATCGGCACCCCCTCAGTCTCGTCCCACGAACAAGGCATGGTTCTGTCGCTTATTCGCCCGTCCCACCCACCGCAGCGAAAGTGAACTTCAGGGAGGGGTGACGGTGCGGCGGAGTGCCACAGTTACTGCGTGACCGAGCGGAAGTACTCCAGCGTAGTCCGGAGCCCCTCCTCGAGCGTATGCCGGGGTTTCCACCCTGCGGCGAGCAACTTATCCGCGCAGGCGCGGGAATGCTTCACATCGCCGGGGCGTTCCGGCAGGTACACGATCTTGCTCTGCGAACCTGCCGCGCGGATGATAATTTCGGCGAGTTTGTTGATGGTAATTTGCCCACCGTACCCCACATTGTTCACTCCGGTTACCTCCGGGTGCTCCGCCACGTAGGTGAGTGCCCCCACGATGTCCTTCACATAGATAAAGTCGCGCGTCTGTTCACCGTCCCCGAAAATCGTGATATCCTCGCCCTTGAGAGCTCTTTCCATGAAGATAGGGACGGCGGCGGCGTAAGCCCCCTTGGGGTCTTGTCTCGGTCCGAACACATTGAAGAAGCGGCAGCACCCGGTGTTAATTTTCCCCGTGGTGCGGAACATTTCCATGTAGTACTCGCCGTCGAGTTTCGTGATCCCGTAGGGGCTTTTCGGCTCCGGGTACATCGTTTCGACCTTCGGTACCACCGGGCTATCCCCGTACACAGCTGCCGAAGAAGCGAGTACCACTTTTCTGACCCCGGCATCCGCCGCCTCTTCCAGCACGGTAAGCAGCCCATTGACGTTGAGATCAATAGTCTCACGTATCTTGGTCATGCTTTCCGGCACAGAAACGAGAGCTGCCATGTGGAAGACGTAATCCACGCCCTGTA
>CAYRJI010000024.1:0-24953 GCA_964424645.1 uncultured Akkermansia sp.
GCGTGTGGTGCGTGTGGTGCGTGTGGTGCGTGTGGTGCGTGTGGTGCGTGTGGTGTGTGTGGTGTGTGTGGGGTTGGTGTGGGGTGTGTGGGGTGTGTGGGGTGTGTGGGGTGTGTGGGGTTGGTGTGGGGTGTGTGGGGTTGGCGTGGGGGGTGTGGTGGAGAAAAATTGGGAGCACGAAGTACTTGCTTCCCTTCGCGACTTCCTGCCGCAAGGTTATCGTCCGCCGCTAAATCCTTCATTTTCTCGGGACAGATGTGATTCATTTTCGGACTTCCCAAGGCAGATGTTTGGGTGTGGTAATGTGGGGTGGACGCACGTAGATGGGCTCCGGCGGGAGGGCGGCGAGCGCGTCTCTTCGCTCCTGAGACAGTCCCAGCCAATAGTCGATGAGGGCTTGTGCAGACGGTATGTACCCGGTATGCTCCAAGCGGATGCCCGCCTTTTCGAGTAGGGTAGGGGACTCTGTACTGCGGATATCCTCCCCGGCGGCGAGACGCTGCAGAACTTCCTGAGTATCGAGAACCAAGGGTGTAGAGCCGGGGGGACGCAAGGTCCAGCCCCCGCGTTTGGCATCCGAAAGGACGCTGCACCCGGTAGCGGCAGAAAGCGGTTCCCACGAGCTGAAAGCGACCACATGGGAGGAGAGTACGAGGGCAATCCCCTGAGCGGCAGCCAGTGCGGCGCGCACTCCCCCGTAGCTGCCGGGACCTGCCCCTACGAGGATGAAGGGCAGGGGGGCGGAGCCAAGGTGCTCCAAAGCATCCTGCAAGGCGGGAAAGAGAAAGGCATCGTGGTCTCGCAAAGTTTTCCCGCTGAGCTGCATGGGGGCTGCGGCACGCAGAGCCACAGATGCCGTTGACGCAGAGCATTCTATGGCGAGGAGATTCATGACGAAAACTGCATGGTGACCCACTTGAAACGGATGACCGTACGGGTGAGCGAGAACCCGGCGGTCAACGCGCTTGCCAGCGTCTCCTGCGCTTGGTCTCGCAGGATTCCGGAGATGATGAGTACGCCCTCCGTACCCGGCAGAAAATACTCCCGGAGCCGAGGGAAGGCACGCCGGAGGACGTCCGAAAACAAATTAGCCGTCACCACGTGGGCACGCTGCTCCGGTGCGGGAGACAGAGTGAGCACATCCGCTCGGAAGAGAGAGAGCCCGGCAGTTCCCCCGTTGCGCTCCGCATTTCGGCGGGCAATATCCACGGCGGCAGGGTCGAAGTCAAAGGCAACGGCAGAGGACGCCCCGAGGCGCAGAGCGGCAACGGCGAGAATGCCGGTGCCACAACCCACATCGATCATGCGCCAAGCTGTGCCGCGTCGCCGTTCGGCTTCATCGCAGAGTAGGCGCAGACAGGTGGCTGTGGTGGCATGGTGCCCGGTTCCGAATGCACTTTCCGCCGGGAATTGCAGGACACACCGTTTCGGGTACCTCGCCCGCATCTCGGTGGCATTTTCTTCACTCGCACAGACGACCAGTCGGTTGCGGATGAGCAGGGGAGGAATGTGCAACGGTGCAGCGGCAGCCACCCAATCCCTTGCTTCCGTGCGTGAGATTTTGCCGCCGTAAGCAGCCACGAGAGCTCCCAAGGGCGCAGGTTGCTGCGCGTAGCAGTCGATTCGCGTGCGTTGCCGCCCGGGGATTGTGCTGAAGACACAATTCGGCACATCGACCAAGCACCGCATCCACTCCTGTTCAGTTTGTCGAGGTATATATCGCGTCCAGAGCCACATAAGCGGGGTCATTTGAGCAAGTACAATTCGGCGGCGGAGGCACCCGCACCCTCCAGTGCGGTGGTGCCGATGTACCGGAAATAGCGCGCTTTCACTTTCTTCCCGAAGTCTACCTTCTGCAGAATGGGATCAGCGCGTACGTTGGAGAATTCACCCTCCGTAACCTTGGTCCACTTCTTCCCGTCCATGCTGATTTCGATGACATAGCGATCGGTCAAGCCAATGTAGTCGTGATTTTGCTTGGGGAGACAGGCAAAGCCGGAGAACTCCGATTCTTCACCAAGGTTCACAGTGAGACTCTTCTTCCCTTGCCAGTAGGTGCTTTCATCTTCATCCCAAGCTTTTTGCGCTCCCTTGGTCTTACTGTGCCACTTGGTGCGCGGGAGGAATGCTTCTTTTTCAGCCTGCTGGGATGCTGCAATGCTCTCCACGTCGCTCAACGCAATCTCCTGCGGGTACTTGAGCAAGGATATCTCGCTGATGCAGGGGCACGCCAGAGAATCCGTGATCACGAGACGCACCCGGTCGGTCGTCACGGGCGCAGCCAAACGGCGCAATACTTGGTTGCCGATCGTCTTGCCTTTCGCCGCATCTTTGTCCGTAAATGGAACCCATTCGGGATTCCCACCCTTAAACGACACCTGTTGTTCCTCCAGTTTTTTCCACGTGCCATCGAGATAGGCTTCCAGATGAAAGTTTTTGACCCGTTGACCGAGGCGTATTTGTTCTCGTAGGCGAACGACATCAAAGGTGGCGGGTTGAGCGAGGTGGACTTCCACCCAACAATTCTTTGTCGTGTCATCTTCCGGGCACCAATAGGTTTCAATGTCCCCATCCGTCACCTTGGAAGCGGCAAAGTCACCTCCCTTTCCGCGTACCTCTCCGGCTGAAGCTTCGGCATGTAGGGCGTAATCCTCGGCAAGTAGTTGACGGCGCATCTCTCCGAACCCCTTCAACGCGTCTAAATCCACTTTATCCGGTTTGCCGCTCTGATTCATGGCGACATTGAGGATGAGATTGGCACCATTCCCCACGCAACTGAAATACGTGCGCATGAGATACTCGGGCGATTTGACCCGTCCCTCCTGATTCTGATGCCAAAACCACCCCGCGTGGTTAATTTTGGTATCACCCTCGAGACTGATCCACTTGGAACCCCCTCTGCCGAGGTCACGCACATTCCACAGGGGGTATTTGACATCACCCCTCTCGGACCCTCCCCAAGCGGCATCTCCGTGCGATTCGGCTCCCCAGATAATGCAATTCGGCTGAATGGAGCGAATGAGTTTCACGATGCGCGGAAAGTTGTAGTACGTGTCCGCATCCCCGATTTTGCGTGTTTCTTTGGTCTTGCCGCCGTAGTAGCCATCGCCTCCCTGCGCTCCATCGAACCAGATTTCAAAGATAGGTCCGTAGTTGGTGAGGAGCTCACGGATTTGCTTCTCGTATACCTTCAGATAGCCCGGACGTCCGTATTCCGCGCAATTGCGGTCCCACGGCGATAGATAAGTTCCAAACTTGATCCCATATTTTTTGCAGGCTTTGGAGAACTCCGCCACCACATCACCCTTCCCGTTGCGCCACGGTGTGCGGGTGATATTGTGTTTGGTCGACTTCGTGGACCACAGACAAAAGCCATCGTGATGCTTTGCCGTGTAGATCATGCCGCTCATTCCGGCTTCTTTGAATGCCTTGACCGCCATCTCCGCATCAAAGTCATCGGGGTTGAATTGCGTGGGGTCTTCATTTCCCTCCCCCCACTCGCGTCCGGTGTAGGTGTTGATGCCAAAGTGGACGAAAGCGTACCACTCCATGCGGAGCCAGCGTACTTGTTGTTCGGTGGGAACAGCACCGTAGGGCTTGGGAGGGGTTGCCCCCGCGACCGCAGCCAAAATAAACCATGCCCCACAGAGGGTGGAGGCGATAAGTGTGCGAAATGTGCTGCTTCCGTGCATATTCATGTGCTAATCCAAAAGTTGACCATCAAGACCTTGTGCGTCTTCAAAGTCTAGCATAAAGAGACTGCCGTCCTCGCGGATTCTCCCGTAGAAGGAGGTCTGCTTGTCGGTCGGGTCAATGGGGGCAATTTCTATTGTAATCGTCTTTTTTTCCACCTTGTGCCGTCCGGTAGCTAACTTGCGGAATTCTCGGTCAGTTTCTGTTTTTTCCGTGAGCATTTCTTTCGCGTACTCTGTGCCGGTGGTATTGCCCTTCGGTCTGACAGACTCCTGATCGCCTTCTCCCGCATCTCGAATCACAATTTCTTCCAAATCCGAGTAGTCCGTGATTTCCAAGTTAAGCACCACGCTGAATACCGGACGCTGTAGGGCTTGCAGGGCATCTTCATCTGTTTTAGACAACCATTGCCTCACGCGGATATTCTGCAGGTGGTGCACGTAGTAATCCGTACGGTGCGGGTTGATTCTAGGGGTCACATCCTCCTTGCCCAAGGTACCGGTCCACGCTTCACCGATGTAGTCGTAATGCAGAACGAGGGGTTCTCGGAGGTAGTGCAGGGTCATTGTGCGCAAGGCGGATATGGGAAATTGCGTGAGGTTGCGCTTGCGCCAATTCTCCGCCGAAAATGAGAACAACTTCATCATCGCAGAACTAAGCCGACACACACTGTGTGAGTTCTGCTCCATGCCCACCCAAAATACCCGTCCGCCGTCCGCACGCTGTCGTTTCATGCGAAAGACGCGCGCAGAGCGGTCGCGGACGAGCGGTAGGTCTTCTCCGAAAAGAGTCGCCCGCACCGTGCATTCTCTCGGCTGCACCATCATCAAGTAGTCCGGACTCCCCAACCCATACTCTGCCTCTATTTTTTGAGACTTCTCCTCGGGAGGTATATCTCGCACAAACTCTTCGACCGGAACATTCCGCAGACTGTTGAGGAATGTGGTAACTACGTCCGGGTCGGCTTCCGCAAAGGGTTGTCCCTCCGCAGAATACATCCATACATCACTCACCTGTCCCTCGCTGTCTCCGGGTATTAGCCTGAGTCGCAGGGGATAGGGATAAAATCGTGAGCGTACAACCACTCTATCGACGTCTTTGGCAGTGATGTCAGCAAAATGCGGAGAGCGGAGCTCTGCCAAAGTGAGCGGTATATCTGCCCAATACACTAATTGTAGGTTGTTGCGTACCTGCACTTGCACGTTGGGCGGCAGTATGGGAAGGGTGTATATCCCGTTCACGATATTCGCATACCCTCCGCGCCGCCTGACTCTCGGCTCCGCTGCTAGGGTAAAGACGACGGGGCGCCCCTCCGTGGTGGCATAGCAGAGCATTTGACCGTCCGACGGTGACGCAAAGGGGGCGTAAACAGAGAGTTGCTCCGTTCGCCCGTCCTCGTGCGTAAAGCGAATTTTCATGACCGGTTGCCCGGTGAGTTCCACCTCCTCTTCATCCTCGATGCGGATGGCCCGCAGACGCGAGAACGCCGCGAGCATATTTTCCACTTTGTCCTGATTCGCCTCCGTGAGGGTGGGTGAGCAAATAACCCACGGGCTCTGCGCACTGTCGCGGGTTAGCTTGAGCGGGGAAGGAGCCGTTGCATCGGGCGCAGCCGTGTGCTCAACACAGATTTCGAGCACGTTCTCCGGGTCGATATGCACCGGATGCGCATCCCGCAGCCCTTGCAGCCCGTTTTTGAAAATGGCTAAGATATTGCCGCTCACCACGTGAATGCGTTTGTCGCGTCCATAAAAGTTTGTGCGTAGGTAGGTGGTGGGCAACAGGCTTTCCCCGTCTCCGGCATCTGCCAACCACGGAGATGCACTGCCGAGCGTGTAGCGTGCCAATGTGGTGTGCTCGGTGTCCCCCGTCGGCATTTTCAGGGTGATAGTGTGTGGGGAAGTTTCGACCCCGAACTCCCGCATGCTCGTGCGCGTAGTGTGGTTGAGCGGCAAGGTATCTACCAAGCGCGCCGTAGCTGTGAATTGTAGAATCGCCTGAACTGCTTCCGGCGACATGCGGTCGCGAAAGGGAGAGACGATCCACCACGAGCCGTCAGCTTCTCGTTCACTTTCAATCGTATCATGTAAATCACTGATACGCATCCATTCAACATCTGTGAGATGTTTCAGATTCTCCGGCGGGAAAAGAGACATCCCCGGGCGAAAGTGGTACCGCCCCGTCAGCCGTGCCAAACTCCCGTCCACATAGAGCAATACGGCAGCCCCTACACTCAGCAGTGCAATCACCAACAATAGGAGGGTTACCAAGGTCTTTTTCATCATGCGTCAGCGTGTCGGGGGCATCCCCAATGCAGGGCAGGGGGCTAGTGGCGTCGCGTATTCCATATCATCAGGGCTATCAGCAGAGCAAGCAAGGGCATTACCAAGAGCGACAGGTATTCCAGCGCACTGCGTGAGTGCCGATTCAGGTCAATTTTCATGGTGAGGTCTTGGTTCGCACTCTTTCCGCCGTACTCCGGGCGATTACTCATCCAAGCCCATAGGGTATACAGGTAATCCTGTTGCTCGGTGCGTGCATTGCTGCGTAGGAGCATGTCCACATTCCCCAGCACCAGCAGAGTGCTCATGTCGTTGACGGCACGGGGACTCCCTTTAGTCGTTGCAGCACCGAGACAGAGGGGACCCGCCTTATCTTCCTGCGGGTCAAAGTGGGGCTCCAGCATCGGGCTGGTCTCTCCGTAATACTCCCCGGTACTCATCAGAACGGGGTAGGTCGTGAGCTTCCGTATGGATGCTTCATTCTCATCCCCGTGCTCTAAGGTAAGGGACATAGACTGCCCCTCCACGTGGGTCGTACTGTTCCAAAAAGGACGGGTACATTCCAACCCCTTGGGAAATACCGCCGAGATGTCATAGTAGGCACGGCGGCGGTCCCGCAGCAAGACCCGGTCGGAGTTCGGGCGAATTCCTTGCTCGCGCAGAAAGCGGTAGAGACGCGGCAGACGCGTGTTCGTGGGGTCCAGCGTAAGGAAAATGCAGCGGCGACCCTGCTCGCGTTCCCAGAACTCCCTCACCACACGTACTTCATCATCTGTCAGGTCTACCTCGGGAGAAATGATGATGAGTCCCTCGGCATCTTCCGGCAGTTTCTCGAGCCCCGAGAGCGTAACCCATGAAAGTTGGATGTTGAGGGAGGAGACGATGCGTCCGATGTTTTCCAGCATGCTCTGGTCATCCCGCGATACGCCGCCCTTTCCTTCTACCACATACATGTGTCGCATGTCCCCTTCCACTGCTTCGGTGATCGCCGAGCACACCACCTCGTCCATCATGAGTGCCACTGCTCGACGACTCCCATCCGGTAAAGCTTCGTATTTCACAAAGGAGGTGCCGGGGCGAATGCGCACGTGCTTGCGCTCACTCTTTTCTTCCTCAAATGTCTTGAGGGGGGGTGCCGGGTCTTTGCGCGCATCGATCACGCAGAGGTCTTGCTTGAAGTCTACTCCGTATATCTGGGAAATTTCTCGGGCTCGGTTGGGCTGTCGAATGGGGTCGAAGCATTCGAGCTCTACTTTTCCCCCGCCGTGGCGCACATACTCTTCCAAGAGGCTGTACATGCGCGGGTAGTTTGGTGTGGACTTCTTGAAGGCAAAAATAATGCGGATGGGTGTTTCACGATTGCGGATGCGCTCACTCTTGAGCACGTTGACGGTGCGCTCAGAGATGGTGTAGCGTTCTTCCTCGGTGAGGTCTTTGCGAGCGTACTCGTGACAGGCGATGTAGTTACATGCCAGTACGATAATGAAGAGGAGAATGAGATTCAACCATGCGAGCGGTGAACCCTTGGGTCGCCGTGCTTCCGGGTTAATTTCGGGAATGTGCGTTTGTCTCATTGTTGCTGAAAAAGGGTAAGGGTGTGGAGAACCTTTCAACGGGTCCAGCGTCGGTAGTCCACGACCCGCTTGGTGAGTGCAAGCGTGAATACCGCCATACTCAGGTAAAAGACGAGGGGGCGGGTATCGAGCAAACCGCGTGAAAAGGCACTCACGTGCTCCGTGCACGATATGTAGTGGAAGATGGGAGCAGCGGGAAACTCGCCCCACAGCTCAGTGACACGCCCCAGAAAGTAAAAGGAGATCATAAAACTCGTGCATAGTATCCCGGCGATGATCTGACTGCGTGTCATTGCCGAACAGAGTAACCCGGCAGCGATAAAAAAGGTCCCGCTGAGTCCCAAAATTGCGTAGGGTCCTATCTGATCCGCCAACAGGTAGGTGATTTCTCCTTCCGCGTGTATCCCGTACCGTACCGCTGTGTAGAGGTTTGCCAAGTGACTCAACCAAGGATAGAGTAACAGGGGCACCCACAATACTAAGTAGAAGGTGTACGCCGCCAAGTATTTGCCGAGGATGATCTGTGTGGTGGTCACGGGTGCGGTGAGCAATCCTTCCAGTGTGCCTTGCCTCTCTTCTTCCGCAAAGCTTCGCATGGTAATGAGCGGAAAAATGAAGATAAAGTAGAACCAGAAGGTGATATTGCTGAGCAGGTAATACATGACTCCCTCGCCGGTCGCCTTCGACATGATTTGGATAACTGTCTGGAAACAAAAGCCTAACAAAACCATCGTGCATGCCAGAATGACCCATCCGAAGGGGGTGCAAAAGTAAACGCGTAGCTCACGCATGTACAGGGTGAGTATCGTGGAAAACCAACCGGTACGGCGCGGCACGTTTGTCCGGCTGTCGGTTTTGCCCTGTGCCTCGGGCAGGGGTGTGGTCGTTTGTGGCTCAGTCATGTCGGGTCATTTCTACAAATACGTCTTCCAAACTGGGGATATGGCGGTAAATGTGGCGCAGCGGGAAACCAAAACGTGCAATGACGGCAGCAGCCTTTTCCCGCGTGTCGGTGCCCGGCTCCGCCCGCACTACCACGCGTTGCCACCCGCCGGGCAGCGTACCCTCGTGTATGACTTTCTTGACGGCGGGTATCGCCGCAAGTGCTTGCATGACCGGCTCCGTCTCCCCTCTGTATTCCAGTGATACTCGCCCCGCTGCTCGCAAGCCTTGGGTGAGTTCTTCCGGTGTGTCAGCCGCCTTTATCTCGCCGTCGTCGATGATAATCACCTTGTTACATATCATCTCGACTTCGCTGAGTATGTGGGTGGACAGGATGACCGTATGCTCGCTTGCCAATGTGCGGATGAGTTCGCGTATCTGCCGTATCTGATTCGGGTCCAGCCCATTGGTCGGCTCATCGAGTATGAGTAATTCGGGCTCCCCGAGCAGAGCATCCGCCAACCCAACGCGCTGCCTGTACCCCTTGGAAAGCGTGCTGATCATACTCTTGAACCTGTCTTCCAAACCGCATCGCTCTGTCACTTTCCCAACTTGCTCCCGCACCGCTTTCCCTCTTATCCCTTTCAACTTCGCCCTGTACCGCAGGTATTCGTGCACCCGCATGTCGTCGTATAAGGGCACATTTTCCGGCATATACCCCAAATGCCGCCTCGCTTCCAACGGTCTGTCTATGACGTCGTATCCCACGATGTGCGCCGTCCCCGCTGTCGGCGGTAAATACCCCGTCAACATCTTCATCGTCGTGGTTTTTCCCGCCCCATTCGGTCCCAAAAATCCCACGATCTCTCCGCGCTCCACAGTAAAACTGACGTCTCTCACAGCCATCGTGTGCCCGAATTCTTTGTAGAGATGCTCTGTGCTCACCATGTTCATATCCTGCGTGCCCGGGTTGTTCCGTCGCACCCCATTCTACCACACTTCGTTCCTATGACAAGCCTACATTGCCGCCGCCTCTCATCTGTCACAATAAATCAAATGCTCGGAGTAGAGCGATGACTTTGTTGCAAGAAAACACGAAGAGATCGGAAGTGCGGAGTGGCAATGCTAGGGGGGAGACAGGAGTGTTGTGGGGGAAAACAGCAGGGAGGGGTGGCGTGAGTGATTGTCTGATTCTGCACTCCCAATCAAACTCTGCAAATATGATGTACCAAACGTGTATTCAAGGCATAATCTCTATATTAGATTTTGCATTACGCATATTATGCGAACTTGTAAAAGCTCAAAAGTGCGCCCTTATGGAGTTGCCTTTCTCATATTGCAATCTTCATGATGTGCGATATTCTTCGAAGTGGTTGAAATAAATGCTTGACGTGGGTGCCGTGGTGTTGTAGTATGGGGGGCATGATAGTGAAGTGCAAGGTGACATACGAGGGGGAGTTGCGCAACGTGCTGGAGCATGAAAGCACGGGTGCGCAGGTGTGCACTGATGCGCCCTTAGACAATCATGGCAAGGGTCGTTCTTTTTCGCCGACGGACCTGATATGCACTGCAACGGGAGCGTGCATGATGACGATTATGGGTATTTATGCACAGGAGCACGGATTGGACATTCGCGGGGCGTGGGTTGAGGTCTCGAAGGAGATGTGTGCAAACCCCCGGCGCATCGCACGCATCAGTGTCGAGCTGCATATTCCCCTGCCCGCTTCTTCGCCGCATTGTTCTGCCCTCATTGAGTGTGCCAAGGGAAGTCCCGCCATGCACAGTTTACACCCGGACATTGAAATACCGCTGACATGGCACTGGGAGGGTTGATAAGTCTGATGTTTTTCCCATGAACCGCCGCCTCTACATCTACATTGCCGTGCCGCTGTTTGTGATACTCAGCTGCGCCGGTGTTTTGGAGTCGCTTTTCGGTTCTGCAGTGCTCGTGGTCTCCACCATGCTCATCGTGGTTGCTTGGGGCGCGGTGTGGATGCGTATGTATCGACGTCAAATCCACCCGGAGTTGGCGGTGCTCTCCATTTTGCCCTTTGCTGCGTACTATATTGTACATCAAACCGGCTCACCGGTCTTTTCGCAGTATCCTGTATGGGCTAATTTTTACGCACTTTCGTGGCTGGCTTTTGCGGGTGTCTGCATCGGAAGTGTCCTCCCGGATGCCGAAGGCGACGGACGTGTGCCTTCCCTCCGTAGGGACCCCGTTTTTTTGCTCATGGTACCCCTCATCCTCTTCTTTTCTCTCAGCTGTTTCTTCAACTTTTACTCTGCATTAACATCTTCCTGACCCATTCTCTACTAAATTAATCACCCCCAACTACTATGCGAATAACACTATTTGCTCTCCTAGTCCTCGGATTATCGACCGCTCCTGCATTCGCCGGTGCTCGTATTCATCGTCTCTACCACGCTCCGTTGCAACCGCAGCGTGCTGTGCTGCAAAAGCCTCATACGTTGTTCCATGAGCCCGCTGCAGCATTGCCCGGCAAAACGATACCCATGTTGCCGACGAGTCGCCCATTGCCGCCGTCACAGCCCGTTGCTACACCTGCAGAACCCGATGTCCTGTCAGAGCCCCCCGCTTCCGAGGTGGGTGCCGCCAGAACTTTGCCCATCATTCCGGTCACGGCTCAGGTACCTACGACTTCTCCCTCGGAGCAACCCGTATTGATTCATCCCCGCACTCACCGCTCCGAACCTGCAGTCGCCCCGGTCGTGGTGCCCGTAGCAGCCCAGTTGACCGCAGGAACAGTCCATGATCCTTCTCCGGTGCCCCCCCCTGCCCCGGCTCCCAAGCCGACTCCTCAGCCTGTAGTGACTCCGGTGGCGGCTCCTGCACCGACACCGCAGCCCGTAGCGGCTCCGGTAGCAGTTCCCAAGCCGCTCCCGCAGCCCGTAGCAGCTCCGGTAACGACTCCTGCTCCGACTCCAACCCCGGCACCTCGCAGACGTCTTCCGATTGCCCCCGTCTCCTGATAGGGAGAGTTGTTGCTGCGGACACTCTGTGTTGAAGCAAGGCGAATGTCCTCCAAGGAGCGTCTCGACGTTTTGTTGTACCGTGCGGGATTGGCGTCTTCGCGCGAGCAAGCGCAGCGTCTTATTTTAGCGGGAGAGGTATCAGTTGCCGGGCAGATAATGGCGAAACCCGGCACTAGGGTGAGTGCTGCCCTGCCCTTGTCTGTTAAGACACCGCCGAAGTATGTGAGTCGCGGAGGGCTGAAGCTGGAGGGTGCCTTGGCGGCTTTCCCCGTCTCTCCCCGTGGGAAAGTGTGTTTGGACATCGGTTCCTCTACGGGCGGGTTTACCGATTGTCTTCTGCAAAACGGCGCACTGCGTGTGCATGCGGTGGATGTAGGTACCAATCAGCTCGTATGGAAGCTCCGCAATGACCCCCGTGTGCTCGTGCGTGAACAATTTAATGCCCGTTTTCTTTCCCCTCAGGATTTGGGCGAGACGGTTCAGCTCATTGTGTGCGATGTCTCTTTCATTTCTCTCACCAAAATTTTACCTGCTGCCTATAGCTGTCTCACGGATGACGGCGACATGCTCCTCCTCGTGAAACCCCAGTTTGAGCTTCAACCACAGGATATCGGTCCCGGCGGGATTGTTCGCGATCCGGCACTCCACGAACTTGCCGTGGACAAAATCCGTCGGTTTGTTACCCACGACCTACAGCGCGCGTGGATGAATGTGGTCCCCTCCCCCATCACGGGAATGCAAGGAAACAAGGAATTTCTCGCTTGGGTCAAATAGATTCACATCTGTCCCGAGAAATCATCGCCACGCCCACCGCACCCGCCACTTGCCGACTCTGCTACTTCGCACCTCGTACTTACGGTAGGTGGGTGTGGTCGGGTCGAGCATATAAATTCCCATCGACGCTCCGTGGAACGTCGATGGGTGTCGGGTATGTTAGATTATCACACGAAATGGTTAGAAGTTGAGCTTGACGCCCAGTGTGGCGGTCACTTCGTGCGAGTCCCCACGCAGTATCGCTTCGCTGCTGCCAAAGACGGCGGCGTTCGGCGTGACCGGCACGGTGAGCGAGGCTCCCGCGCTGTAGCCCCAGCGATTGCGCTTCGCGCTGCGGACGCTGTAGGGGAAATCCGGAGCTCCCGCATAATGCATTGTCACATCCGTCACGGTGTCGCCCACGGATGTGATGGCGGCTCCCTGCACGCTGAATACCGCCGAAGGAGCTCCGCTCACCATGGGGAAGAGGAAGTTCGCCCGCAGACCAAGCGAGAGATCCGTCGCGAATGCTTCATGCGCGTCCACGTTGAGAGCTGCGGGGTTGGCTCCCCCTTCACTGAAGCCGTCGATGCGGTTGTAGCTGCTCTCCACCGCGAAGAAGCTCTCGAAGCTGTGCTTCTCACTGCGGTTGAGCGTCACGGCGAGCTCCTCCGAGAGGTTCACTGAGCTGCCCGTGGCTTCCTTTGCGTGTGCCATCACACCGTTCGGCAGGGTTCGACGCGTGTCAATTTCGTGTTGTCCGAGTCCCACCGTGGTGGTGCTACGCAGCCTGCCGAAGTTGGCGACGAGGTACACGTCCTCGCGGATGATGTCCTCATGGTAGCGGAGTGCGGGTCCGGAGGGGGAAACGTAGGCACGCCCGGCACTCAGAGCGGCTCCTACCACGAGCTTTCCATCTCTGCGCGCGGTTTCTACCCCCAGCGTACCACCGATTTCCGTGCGGTGGTAGCCGCGCCCCTGCGCATCCTGCTCCAGACGATTATCTTCCGTGTAACCGGTGATGTAAGCCCCTACACGATGATTCGAGGAAATAGCCTGTCCGCTGCCGATAGCTCCGCGCAACCGCCGCAGGTGCGCCATGTTCCCCTCCATCTGACTCGAAATCACCGTGGCGAGCTCTGCGCCGCTCAATCGGTCCAGCAGGGCACGCGCCGCGCTCGGGTCTACCGCCGCTGCCATTCGCACCTGCTCCGCCATTGCCATGAGCGTACCGGTCGCGGTGCCGCTATCCGCCACTCGGGTGAGCACGCTGTAAGCGGCACGTTGGTCCCGGCTGAACAAGGGGAACATGCCGGGCGTACCACCGGGTATGTCGCTCGATTGCCCGATCACCAGCACGATTTTGTCCCCGCGCGTCTCGAGATGCGCGGCACCATCCATCTCATTGCCCAAGTAGACATCCAGCATATCGGTAGCCATATCCCCCATGAACAGCGTATATTCCTGTCCGTAAGTCAGCCCCTCCCAACCTCTCAGGTCAAGCACCGAGTGCTGTTCCCCGCTGAAGGAAACTGTGGCATTGCTCAGGTCAAACACCCCACCGGTGAGGGCAAGTGTGCCACCCGCAAAGGTGAAGTCACCGGTGTAGGATGCACTACCGGTCGGTCCGATGGTGAGCGTGTTGCCGCTCGCGAGCGTGTACCCCGTGGTACTCTTCACTCTCGCTCCCGAGTCGAAGGTCAGTGCCTTCATATTGCTCGCCTTTTCCAGCGTGGACTGACCCCGCATGGTCACCTTTGCGGCAACGCTTATGTTGTTGGCATCGAAGGTAGCTCCGTTCACATACACACTGCCCGTGCCCAGCGCATTTGCGTTGCCCGCTCTCAGTGTGCCCTCGGTCACCGTGATGTCGCCTCTGTAGGAGCCATTATCGGTCTGTATATCCAGCGTCCCCTTGCCTTTCTTTGTCAGCGGCGCAACACCTGCGATGTTGCCCTCCCCGCTCAGTGTCACATCCTTATCCCCCTGCACTGTGACTTCTCCGGGGGTCACCGTCCCCTCGACCTTCGCCTCCACATCTTGCGCGGCAGCATCGAAGGTCACCCGGTCTCCGTCATAGAATTGCTTGTCCTCGACGGAGGTGTCCCATCCACCACTCGTGTTGCTATTGGTCCACGTGCCGGTACTTCCCTGCCATGTCAGGTCCGCCGATTCTCCCGTTACGGTCAGCACCAAACTCGTCTGCCGCAAACTCAAGTCAAACTGTTTGCGCGTGTGCAAACCCTCCAGTGCCTCCAGAAACAACGAGTCAGCACTACTGCCGCTGCCCAAGCTCTTGTAAGTGAACAAGGTATACTCACCGGCTTCCCGGTTCAGCACATCATCGCCGGTGTCCAACGCAGTCCGGTTTGCCGTAGTCGTGAAAGTACCCACGCCCAGTGCGTCGGGCTTGGCGGGGTCGAGTGCCAGCTTGCCGCCGTCCGCCACCAACTCGCCCACCGACAGTGTCGCTCCCTCCTGTACATCCTTCACACTCAAGCTGCCGCCGCTCGCCACACTCAACTTGCCCTTCACCGCCGCTCCCTGTGCCGTCGCCCGGAGGGTGGAGCCCTCTCCCAACGTCACATCGCCCGCAATCGCGCCACCCGCTAGATTGACATTCAGCCCGGTGCCGCTGATCGCCCCGCTGTACGTGCCGCCGCTCTGTACCTCGAGCTCCTTACTCGCCAAACTACCGGTGACGTGGAGATTGCCTCCGCCCTGCACCGTCGTCTTGCCCGTGTAGGTATTCGTGCCGGCGAGAGTCGCGTCCCCGCTCACAGCTACTCCGCCCCAACCGCTCAGCGCACCCGCCACCGTCCCGCCTTTCAACTCGGCGTCCCGCCCTAGGTTCAGGTCTCCGTTCAGCGTCCCGCTTTCCAGCACCAACTTACCGGCGTACTTCCCGGCGTTTGCCACATTCGCCGTCCCCGCCACATCCAGCTCATTGGTCAGCGCGTTGCCTCCCATGTCGAGCGTCCCGCCGCTCACCCTCACCGCTCCGAGTCCCAATGCCCCGGCGTTACCCGTTACCAGCGTACCCGCCTTCAACTCCGTGCCGCCCGTATAGGCGTTGTTCGTGTCTATCTCGAGCGTCCCCGCCCCCTCCTTGGTGAGCTTCACCTGCCGACTCGGGATGTCCACATCCGTGATCTGCCCACTGCCCGTGAACTTCACCGTCCCGTCCGCGTTGTTTACCAGCACGTTCCCGGGACGCAGGATCCCCTGAAGCGTCACCTCCGCCGCGCTGTCGAACACCACGCTGTCGCCCGTATAGAAGTTTTTGTCCGTTACCTCCCCCGACCAGTGCCCGTCCTCATTCCCCTTGCTATCCGCCCACGTTCCGTTGCCGTTACCCCAAGTGAGGGTCGTCGGCTGCCTATCCTCCGGCATCGGCTCCGGTTCCGGTTCCGGCTCCGGTTCCGCAGTGCCCCCCGCAGTGTCAAAAATGAGCGTGACTGTATCCCCATCCGTCATCCAATACACATCGCCTTCCCCCTCTTCTCCGACAACGGTCGAGTTTGCTTTCCCTGTAATTTCCGGGATACCGGATTCCCACCCCCACGCGCCAAATTTCAGCAACTTGTACTGCCCCGCCGCAAGTGTCCCTTCAAATTGAATGTCAAACACCGTGCCCTCCCGACTTGTAAATGTCCCCAGTCCGGTGGAATCCCCATCCGTCCACGTCCCGTCCTCCGCCATTATCGCATTCTTTAGTGTAACAAGCGGTTCCGTGAGATTTCTCTCGCTCACATGAAATGTGCACGTACCTCCCGTTGATTCCAGAAAACGTGCGTATATCGTATTGGCACCGCTAAAACCTGCGGAACCGATGTATACGCTCCCGCTGCTCCTAACAACGCTACCGCTGCCGTCCGGTCTCACACGACTGTTCTCTGTATAAATGGTGGCATCTCGCATCTCAAGTCGACCCCCTCTGGTGTCGATACCGTAGTACTGCCGCCCAGACGCAGACGCTGAATCAGGTGTACTTTCACAATCTGAACGTAAAATCACACCATCTTCCAACGCCAGAGTCCCGTCACACACTCGAACACCATAAGTGCGCACGCAACGGGAAGCGGCGACCATGTCACGCATCTCTCGCGGTGTCAGCTTGCGTCCCTTGATCTTTTCGAGGTCTTCTACCGTGTACCGCCCGGAAAAGGTGACCGTGCCACGGTAGCGATCTACTTCCTCTTCCTCAGGTCCTAAGTGCTCGCTATCGCCGTTGACGTAAAGCATCCCGTTAGTTCGCACGCTGTCGTAGCATTCAAAGGTCTGCCCCTCCCAGACCTTAACCACCATATCAGTAGTCTCAACAATAACACTAGGATCAGAATTCCTACCTACAGTGAGAGCACGAAGAAGGTATTGCCGATCATCTTCCCTCCCGTTCGCAATATAATTGCCACGTATCACCACCCTGTCATTTGCCTCAAAGACGATCGTCCCATGCATACTATACAGAGGGGATGCAGAGTCACTCGTAGAAGAGAAATCCGATCCTTCCCCCAATTTGGAGTTATTTCCGGTTATCTCAACTTCTCCGCAATTCCGGAAAACAATACCCCGCTCCGTTCGAATTGCTCCACCTTCATTGCCCCGCAAGGTCACACTATTGGTTCCCTCAAAGACAACATCACTGTCTGCACTCAAAGCCCTAGCTCCTGTGTTTTCGGCTATCTCAACTTCCCCGCAATTCCGAAAAACAATATCTCTCCCCCCCCCCACCACTCGAATTGCTCCACCTTCATTGCCCCGCAAGGTCACACTCTCGGTTCCCTCAAAGACGACACTATCAGCAAACAAAGCACCAGCAACCTGTCCTGTATTTTCGGTTATGTCAACTTCTCCGCAATCCCGGAAAACAATACCCTCATAAGCATAAATTGCTCCAACACTTATATCATGTACACTATCAGTCTCGGCATAATTGCCCTGCAAGGTCACACTCTCGGTTCCCTCAAAGACGACACTACCAGCATACAAAGCACCAGCACCACTATAGCTACCGGTATTGTAATTCCCGGTCATTTCGATGACTCCACAGTTTCGAAAATGGATGTCACCATGAAGATCTAGGACAGCATCCATCCCGATGCTCCAGACGTGGTTGTTGGAAAAATATAATTCCTTTTCTTTTATCGTGTAAGATGGTCCCTCACCGTACCTTTTCTTGAATGCGTCTGTTACGCCATCTTCATAGTTTTTAAAGACGACTGCCCAAGAAAAGGAGGTGAATGATGCCACCGCGCAGACAGCCAAGAGTGCGAACCGAAGGGATAGTGGTAAATGGAGTTTCATTGTATCATTCAGATTTGGATTTCATTGTGTCGGGCTTCTGCGACGCGCGGAAGCACCCGGCGGAGATTATACGTATTGTAAATACGTAGATCTTGTGGGTTAATATACTGATATTGAGTAGTTGGGAAAATGGCAAACATTCGAATTTTGACGAACAATGTGTGAGTATAGCCCCTGCGCTACTCTTTGAAAAAAAATATATAAAAATTATGAACTGGTGCTTGACACACGTATTTACAATACGTAGACCTCCTCCCATCACACCCGCATCTCCCCGGCTCTGCCACTTCGTACCCCGCGCTTCCATTCCCCTGTGTTTCCTTGCGACGAAGCCACTGCCCCACTCTAAGTGTCTACTTTCCCGGGACAGAATTTTTGGGGGGTATTGACAACGGGGAGGGGAGAGAGTAGAATGCGGGGGACGATATGGGACAGATTGTGCGAGAAATATATGGGAAACTCAGCGGGGAGAGGGTGAAACTGCTGATGGTGGCACTGCTGGGGCTGGTGACATTGGGCTGTGTGTTGACGGATACGGAGCAGACGGTTGGGGAGATTGTGCACCGCTTGATATGGTTGACACTGACCGGGGGGGTGCTCAGTGTGCTCTTTTGGGTGTACCACAGGCGGGCGGAATTGAATGCGAGGAAAGCGTTATTGCTGATGATACTGATCGTAGTACAGATGCTCATCACACGCTGGATAATCAATGGGTTATCCATCACGGTATGGGGGTTCAGTATCAGCGAAGAGCACCTGCTGTTGGTGCTGCCGTACGTGTTGGCACCGAGCATGGCAACGGCGATGATGAGCAGGAGGATCGGTGTCTTCGCGACACTGAGCACAACCTTGTTCGGGATGGCACTCATGAAACATGACGCGACCATGACGAATTACATGGTGCTGAGTTTGGTGGCAGGGTTGCTCAGCTCGATGTTGTGTGAGAAAATGCAGAAGCGTTTTGTCATCGGCACATCCGGCATCATTACGGGAGTGGCGGTATTTGTGGCGGCAGTGGCATTGGGGTGTCTGCACTGGGGGGAGAACACACTGCAAAATATCATCGGATTTGGTGTAGGATTCGGGTCGGCAGTGGTGGTGGGTGTCGTCATCTGTGCCCTTTTAGGGGGATTGATGCCGCACATGGAGCGCGTGTTTCACATTACAACACACTTTAATTGGTTGGAGATGGGGGACATGAACAACAAGTTGATTAAGGAGTTGCAGTTGATGGCACCGGGGACATTTCACCATTGTCTCTACACCAAGATGCTGGCGGAAGATGCGGCGAAGGAGGTAGGTGCCTACGTGACCCGGGTGGGGATATGTGCCCTTTACCACGACATCGGAAAAATCAAGAATCCTACCTATTTTACGGAAAATTTGCAGGATCAGGGAGATTCTCCGCACCTTGAGTTGACGGCGGAGGCATCCGCGCGCGTGATCAAACAGCATGTGAAGGACGGAGTGGAGCTCGCGATGAAGTATAAGCTCGACGCGAGCGTCATCAACATCATACGGGAACACCACGGAAAGCTTTTCGCGGGGTTTTTCTACCGCAAAGCATTGGAACGCTACAAGGAGGATAAGAAGAAGTTTGACGAGGGGCTGATCGACACGTGCCCGGAGGAGGTAAAACCGGAGGCATATATGTACGATGGACCAATACCGCAGACGAGAGAGTCGGGCATTGTGAGCATGGCGGATGCCGTGGAAAGCGCGACGCGGTCGTTGGGTAAATCCAACGATGAGGAGCGGCGTAATATCATCGAAAAACTGTTCAGGGATCGCATTAACGACGGGCATTTGCGGGATAGCAAGCTGACGCTGGGCGAGATTGACAAGATCAAAGAGACATTTATACGGACGATAGCGAGGATGAACCACAGCCGCATCTCCTACGGACCGGTCGAGAAGGTAGAGAAGACGGTGCCCCCGGCAACGTCGGCAGAAGCTACGCAGGAGGCGGATAAAAAAGCCTCATGAAGCAAATACTGCGCAGCGTGAGCATGGTGCTCGCTTTCGTCGTGGGAGGATTTTTTCATAAGCAGCTGGCACCGTTTGAATGGTGGTTGGCAGTCGGGATTGCGGTGATGTTGAGTATCACCTTTATCGGGCTGGACGTGCACAAGTTGAAGCCGGTGCGCATGCACTTGTGGCTGTTGTTGAGTATCCAAGTGCTCGGGGTGGGCTCTTGGGGGGTAGTGCGACTGGCGGGTTACCCGGTTTTGGCGGAATCGCTCTACTACTGCGCCGCTGCTCCGATAGCGAGTGCAAGCCCGATCATCGTATCTCTGATGCGCGGCAACGTGGAGTTTTCCACCACGGCGATGGTCCTTTCCCAAGCCGTCTTTGCCGTGGTAACGCCGTTTATTCTGCCGTTGGTTGTGGCAAAACAGGACCTGAGTTATATGGAGTTGAGCGGCGCAGTGGCGTGGCAGATTTTTGTCGTGCTGGGGATACCGGTCCTCATTGCCCTCGTTCTCCGGCTGGTTCACCCGAGCTGCCGAGCTTGGGCACCGAAACTCAGAGATGTCTCGCTGGGTATCTGGGTGCTCAACTTGGTTGTCCTCACGGCGGGCGGTGTGGAGCGCATCGAGGAGCGCGGATATAGTTTCCGTGAAATGTGGCCGATGATGCTCGGAGCAGCTCTCGTGTGTCTCATCGGCTTTACGGCGGGTTACCGTCTCGGCTACCCGAAGCTGAAACGTGAATGTTCCCAAGGATTGGGACAAAAAAATACGGTCCTGACCCTTTACATGGCGGCACAGAGCTATGCGACACCCCTCGCATACATCGGTCCGGTTTTCTACGTATTTTGCCACAACACCGCAAATGCAATTCAGATAGCACTAGCCATACGAAACACAAAAGGAAGTACGAGGTACGAAGTACGAAGTACGAAGTAGCGGAGCCGGGGAGGGAGGTGTATGGTTGGATGTGCGTATGTGGTGGGGAGTGTCGTGTGTGGGGAGGGTGGTGATGCAATATGACGTAGCACACACCCGTCCCAATAAAATTTTCGAAAAACGCTGCAATGCTAATCCCCATGCGGGTTACAAACGCTCTGCGTACCAAGGGGGCTCCAACCTCACAGGTGCATGGATTTGATCCCCACGCGTTGTTCCGGCTTTGCTTCTTCCGCCTCCCTCTGCGCAACTCCGTTGCGCCTAACTCTTTCACTTCGTACTTGGCGTCCGTTTCACCCTCTGCGGTTTGCCCTCCCACCTTACTCCCACACTCACCATCGCCGCATACATTCCCCCGTCACCACCCCGCACCTTCCGCCACAGCTTTGCCACTTCGTACTTCGTACCTCGTACTTCCATTCCCCTCCCGTTCTCCTGCGACAAAGTCATCGCTCAGCACTACGCCGTTCATTTTTTGGGGGCAGATGCGGGTTTTTCGGGGGCGGGCTGAAAGTGGACTTGGAAGTCTTTATCGGGCGAATCTTTCCACGATTCGCAGGTGAGACAACCGGAGAGCGTGCCGTCCTCCGGAGAGAGAGAAAGACGCATGATGGCGTCGTGCTTATCGAAGACTTCAGCTGTGGGGACATCGGGCTCGTAGCGACCGCCGTAAATGCGGAGGATGCAGGGAATGGGCTCTCCGTCATTTGGCGCAGGCTGGCAGCGACCGACCACATCCACGGCAGCTTCCGGAAGATTGGTATCGAGGAGAGTACCGATAAACTGCACGGCGTCCGGGAAGGTCGCAACCTCGGAGATACGGAGTGTCAACTTGCCAAAAGCATCAGCGCGCTTCCACTCGCCGGTAAACGTCGCAGAGCCTTGGAGAAGGGAGGTACACGCTTTTTCCCAAGCTTCGCGACGCAGACGGAGACTCTCGGCTTTCTCGTTCCGAACTTTCTCGTCTTCTTCTTTGCGGGCTTGAGCTTCGAGCACACGGGCGCGGGCAGCTGCCTCCCGACCCTCAATGTACGGCTTGGCGGCGGTATTGAACGCTTCGACCATCTCGCGGATGCGGGCACGTTGCGTTGTTTCGAAGTTTTCCGTCACCACTACGGCATCTTTCGGCAGGGCACGCTCCGGAACAAGCATTTGATAGACGTTCAACGGGGCTGTATCGAAACTTACTTCGCTCATTTCCCAGTGATTTCCGTTTTTGCGCGCACGCATGGAAGCCGGGAGCACCTGAGACGTACCGACCGGAGAGCTCAGGCGATACACGGGGCTTTCAGCCAAATGCTTCAGGGCATCTGCCTGTTGCTGAAGCTCCGGCGGCAGGGGTTTGGGGGCGCGGTCTTCATCGGTAATCAGCAAAGAATCTGCCCCAACCTGCAGCAGGTACGATGCCTCCGGCAGCATGGCGCGGTTGATGGCGGTGTTAACTTCTTTGCGATCCACGTTAAACACCGGCGGCGCATCCTCTTTGCTGTACAGGTTTTCCTCCACGTCGATGGAAGCATTCGCTGTAACAATCACAGAACCATCCTCTTGCGGAGAGCAGGTCATCTGAACCTCGCCGAGCTTCACCACCGGAATGTCTGCCAACAGGGGCAGGAGCCGGGTCCGAATATCTTGGACGAGCGGTTCGGGTGTGGCTTGTTCCTCAACTTTTTGTGGTGCCGGTTTCGGCTGTTGGGGGCGGGCACCCTCGTCCTTATCCTTGCACCCCACGAGCCCGAGGACGACGGACAGAGCGAGGGCGCAAACCCACCGGTGCCGCAGGACCGATGCCACACCCCTGCCCTGACTGCATGAATGATGAACGATTTGATGCCCGAAAGAGATCGCGCATTTGCTGCGCGGCGTATGGTCACCGAGTCGGTGCTGCATAATTTTTGAAGTGTGCGCCATGTGTATTTCGTACGGTAATAAAGATGGCAGGGTGGACACAACCGTAAGCGGCACCCGTACTCCGCGCATCTTGCACGCACGCGCACAGGGGGCATGCCGCTACGCAGGATTACTGACCATCCGCCCGGATACCCGGAAGGTAGTTACCTGTGCGTTCCCAATGCCGGAGGGCAATGCCCGCATAAAATGCGAGCAAAAGGAGAATGATCACGTAGATGAGGACAGCTTTGCCTCCGCCCTTTGTGCGGTCATACTTCTTCACCATGTCTTGGATCGCACCGCCGACAGCCGGACGTGTCGCAGTCCCACCTGTGTTGACCTTACGCTTCACGGGTGCCTGCTCGGACTGCTCCGGGGCTTTAGACTCTTGCGTGGGTTGCGGTGTAGGTTGAGCGACAGGCTGTTGAACGGGTTGAGCAGCGGCGGCATCGGGCTCCAATACAATGCTCACGGCACCGAGCATGTACTCCGCACCCGGGGTCATGAATTCGACGCGCACCGGTCGACCGCCCAGCAGGGTACCCGCTTGGCTCTGCAAGTCCTCGATGACGTAGCCTCCCACTTGACACACAATGCGAGCATGCGTGGGAGACAACCCCTGCACACCGGGCAAAGAAAGCTTGCATGATGGAGCTGCCCCCACCACCACCTCTTCCCCCGGAGTTACCGGAAGCTCAAAGGTATAATAATGATTCGGTTCCCTAACGTGAATTCGTGGCATATCCTTTACGGCGTCAGTATGACACATTCCGCCGACTTCTGCAAGCGCAAAACAAACCGAAATTGTAGAAAATTTTTCCTCTCACCTGTCCCGAAAAGCGCATCTGTCCCGAGGAAGTAAACGCTGAGGGTAGAGCGACAACTTCATCGCGGAAGAAAACAAACATAATCAAACGCCACTTCCCGCCACTCGCTCATCCCCCACCACATCCGCTGTCCCCGGCTTTGCCACTTCGTACTTCGTACTTCGTACCTCGTACTTCGGTCCGCCCACCCTCCCCCGTTTCGGTCTTGGCGACCGCGCATTCTGGGGTGACGGGGGAGGGCGACGGAAAATTGTCAGAAGCTGATGCGATAGCCTGCGCTCGCGTTCGCGCTTGTCCAGCCGCTACGGAATTCTACCGAGCCATCGATGATGATGCTGCCGAGGTTACGCCCCAGCGGCACACTCAACCCCACTCCGGCTTCTACCCCCACGGCTCCCACCTCCGCGCTCTCAACTTCCGCTTGGGTGGTGTCGTGGATGATCGCGTGCTTCGAAGTACCGGAACGGTCTCCCACATCAGCTTTCACGAGGGCTCGCGCCTCCAGCATCGCCGAGTCATTGAACGCGCGCCCGCCGACCAGCCCCTGCACACGCACGCCCGCTCCGAAGGTCAGAATGGTCTGCTCGATGTCATCCACCCGCAGCCCCGCGTCGCTGCCCGTCTCCGTGTAGCCGTCGATCATCGCGTGGCGCAGCTCCACATTGGCTATGGGCTGCAACGCGAATGTCCCGCCCTTGTTGACGAGTTTCGTGTAGCCCACCTCGTACAAGAGCCCGAAGGCGAGCCCGTTCGTATCCCCGCTCGTGTGGTAACTGCCGATGCCGTAGTTCACCGTGCGGTCCAACTTCACATCCGCCACTCCCACACTGAGGGCAACCGTATGACTCCACGCCCCGATCGCGTGGCGCAGGTAGCCGCTCAGGTACACCGTATCGATGTTACCCGATGCACTGTCCGCCGCGTCCGGCTTCAGGTCTCCGTACATCGCCGTGAGTGCCAAGCCGACCGAGGTGCGCTGCGTGATATTCGCGTCGGCTCCCACGGAACCTCCCCAGTTATTGAGCGTGTACCCCGGCGCGAGTCCATCGGCATCCAGCTTGTGGTAGCCTCCCTCGCCGGTGATCCACGCGTGCCAGTACGGGAACGCGTCGTACCCATCCGTCGGCAGGTCTTCCGTCAGCGTGGTGGAGCGATTGCGCATGGAGACCAACTGCCGGTGCATATCCTCCGCGAGAGCGGGTCCGAGCACCGAAATCGAAGCCCCGGCACCCGCCGCCAGCGTCCGCTCCAGCCCGGCTTTGTCGCCTCCTTCCTGCATCTCTGACAGCCCCAAGAGCATCTTGTAGAGGTCAGAGTTCGGGTTCTTGAGCACATTCGCGAGAGCCTCACCCTTGTTCGGCGCGGACGCCGACCAGAAGAGCTCCGCTCCCGCCTGCGCGTTCTTGTCCATCCCCGGCAATGCCTGCTCAAACTTGTTCTCCTTCACCTCCGTCACTCCCACGTAGTATTCCTGCTTCTCGGAATCATACCGTATCTCGCTGTCCTTCTCGATCTCGAAATGCAGGAACGACACTCCCTTGAGCTCCACTTCCACATCCTCTGCCACCGTCCCTTTGACCTCCGAATGCGCGATACGGACGCGCAGATCAGAGCCGGGGTAGGACCCCGTACTCACAGATTCTAGGGTCAGGTGCGCCCCTTCCCCGATGCTGAGGGAGTGCGTCCACGCCGTCGAACCATTGTCCGTGTTGTAATCGAAGAGCAGGGTAATATCCGAACCTTCCCCGAAGACCACATCCCCGAAGACCGGTCCGGAACCGCCGTGTTGCTCGGAGGTATCGAGGGTGAGACTGCCCTGTACCGTAATCCCCCACGCCC
>CAYRJI010000025.1:0-23710 GCA_964424645.1 uncultured Akkermansia sp.
GGGTCCAGCACCCACGGTACGCCCAACTCCCCGGCACACCGAACCGCCGCGCGTTGGGTGCGGGCTTGCTGCTCCGTGTACGTGCCCACATTCACCAGCAATCCCTGCGCACAACTCTTCATCATTTCTTCCGCTTCCCCGGCATCCGCCAACATCGCCGGTACGGCGTGCGCCGCCAACAGCAGATTCGCCGTAAAGTTGCGCACCACCTCATTCGTCAGACAGAGCACGAGCGGTCGCCGCGTCCGCAACGCCACGAGCACCTTCCCCATCCCTTCACTTACATCCTGCGACTTCATCTCCTCAACACAAAAAAACTTTCTACTCCATACCTCCCCTCCTCCCCACACCCGCACCGCTTCAACCCCTCCATCACACACCTCCTCCCCGCACATCACCACTGCCCACCGCACCCCCCACTCCCCGGCTTTGCTACTTCGTACTTCGTACTTCGTACCTCGTACTTCCCAATTGTCTCGCCGCGCTCCTCGGGTACGCAGAGGAGCAGATAGCCGAGACGACGGCGATTCCCGCGCAGTACCCGGTGGCACGGAGGGCACGCGCCCGTTCGACATTGAGCCCGCCGATTGCCACCACGGGCACCGGTGAAAGCTTCGCCAACCGCACCCAGCCCTCTATCCCCAAGTCCTTTGGGGCATTTTTCTTGGAGATGGTGGGAAAGACGGGACCGCACCCCACATAGTCCACCACCTCGGCATCCACGGCGCGCATCTGCTCCTCGGTCGATACGGAAAGCCCGAGTATTTTCTCCGGTCCGAGCAGTCGCCGCGCTTCCGCCACCGGCATATCATTCTGACCCACGTGCGCCCCCTCTGCTCCTATCTCGAGTGCTAATTCCACGCGATTATTGATGATGAGGGGCACGCCGACGCCGCGCAGGAAGCGATGCAGCTCGCTCGCTTCCCGCACGAGCACGGCGTGGTCCGGACACGTGCTGCGGTATTGGACGATGCTCACCCCGCCCGCCACCGCCTCGCGCACGGTCTGCAGTAGCCCGACCGCGCACTTGTCCGCCTCATCTGTCACCAAATACAGATGCAACGGCAACTCCCGGCGTGTCTTCATGCGAATGTGAAGCGCGGTAGACCTAGGTAAACAGCGGGGTGGAGTAATAGCGGTCCGCCGAATCCGGCAGGATGACCACGATCGTCTTGCCCGCGTTCTCCTCGCGTTTCGCCACTTCCGTAGCTGCCCACAGGGCGGCTCCGGACGATATCCCGACGAGCACGCCGTCCGTGCGTCCCAGCTCCTTGGCTACCTCAAATGGCACTTCGTTGTCGACCGTAATGACTTCATCGTACACCGCCGTGTCGAGTGTTGCCGGGATGAACCCTGCCCCGATTCCCTGAATCTTGTGGCTCCCGGCTACTCCCGTGGAAAGCACGGCGGAGGTAGTCGGTTCCACCGCCACTACGTACACACCCGCCTTTTTCTCTTTGAGGAACTTGCCGACCCCGCTGATCGTGCCGCCTGTTCCCACGCCCGACACAATCACATCCACCTGCCCCTCCGTATCTTCCCATATTTCCGGTCCGGTCGTGGCATAGTGGGTGGCGGGGTTCACGTAGTTATCAAACTGTCCGGCGATGATGGAGCCGGGAGTCTGCTCGTTCAGCTCCTTCGCCTTGGCAATAGCCCCCTTCATCCCCTTCGCTCCGTCGGTGAGCACGATCTGCGCTCCGTAGGCTTTCAGGATGTTGCGCCTCTCCACGCTCATTGTCTCGGGCATGGTGAGGATGGCGCGGTATCCCTTGGCGGCGGCTATAGCGGCTATCCCTATGCCGGTGTTACCGCTGGTCGGTTCGATGATGGTACCGCCCGGTTTCAGTCGCCCTTGCTCCTCGGCGTCCTCGATGATGGCTCGCGCAATGCGGTCTTTCACGCTCCCGGCGGGGTTGAAATACTCCAACTTCACCAGAAGTCGAGCTTTCAAACCGTGCGCGCGATTGTAGTTCACCGGTTCCAACAGGGGCGTGTGCCCCACTAACTCTGCAGCTGATTGGTATATTTTCATAACTTTAGCGTATGGTGTTAAAAGCGTTCTCGAGGTCATCCAAGAGGTCCTGCACGTTCTCGATGCCGATCGAAAGTCGCACCGTGGACGGCGTGATGCCTCCTTCCGCCAGCTCCTCTTCGCTGAGCTGGGAGTGCGTGGTGGATGCCGGGTGTATCACCAAACTCTTCGCGTCTGCCACATTCGCCAACAGCGAAAACAGCTCCAAACTCTCGCAGAACTTTTGCGCCTTCTCTCGCCCTCCTTTCACTTCGATCGTGAAAATACTCGCCCCACCATTCGGGTAGTATTTCTCGTAGAGTTTGTGGTCCCGATGCTCCGGCAGACTCGGGTGGTTTACTCTCTCAACCTGCGGGTGCTTGCTCAGGTATTCCACAACCTTGAGCGTATTCTGCACATGCCTTTCTACGCGCAGAGAGAGGGTCTCCAGCCCCTGCAGCAACAGGAAGGAATTGAACGGGCTGATCGCCGCGCCTTGGTCTCGCAGCAGTGTGGTACGTATCTTCACGATGTAGGCGGCCGCACCCACCGCGTCCGCGAAGACGAGCCCGTGGTAACTCGGATTCGGCTTCGTCAACCCCGGGAATTTGTCGTTCTGCTTCCAGTCAAACTTCCCGCTGTCCACGATGATGCCTCCCATCACGGTGCCGTGCCCGCCGATAAACTTCGTGGCACTGTGCACCACGATGTCTGCTCCGTGTTCGATGGGGCGCAGCAGATACGGCGTGCTGAACGTACTGTCCGTCACCAACGGTATCCCGTGCCGGTGCGCGATTTCCGCTATCGCCTCGATGTCCGCTACATCGCTGTTCGGATTCCCCAGCGTCTCCACATAGAGCAATTTGGTGTTCGGGCGGATGGCGGCTTCGTAATTCGCCGGGTCCGACGCATCCACAAAACTCACTTCTATCCCCACTTCCTTGAAGAGATGTGCAAAGAGGTTGTAGGTGCCCCCATACAGCGTCAGCGATGACACGATGTGCTCCCCAACTCCCGTGATGTTGCGCACCGCATAATCGATCGCCGACGTACCCGTCGCCACTGCGAGTGCCCCTATCCCTCCCTCCAGCGCAGCCATCCGCTTCTCCAAGATATCACTCGTCGGGTTCATGAGCCGCGTGTAGATGTTCCCGGGTCGCGTCAACCCAAACCGTCCCGCCGCCTCCGCACTGTCTTTGAAGACGTACGATGTCGTCGCATAAATCGGCACCGCCCGCGAATCCGTCGCCGAATCCGCCTGCTCTTGCCCAACGTGCACCTGTAGTGTCTCGAATCTGTAGTTCTTACTCATGGTCGTTTCCTTTTTGTAGTTAATTCCTACTATTTCCGCAGGAACAAGGGCAATTTACCACCCCAACCCCACTATGTCAACCCCTTTTTTTGCGTACCGCGAAAAAAAGTACGAAGTGAAGGACCTCGCTACTTCGTACCTCGTACTTCCGTCCCCCCGCGTCTTCCCGCCTCAAGGTCATCGCCAACCATTAAGCCTTTATTTTACTTGGGACAGATGTGGATTTTCTCGGGACAGACCTTGTCGTGACTTGACTTGTCGGAGATCCGGGTGCATAATGTGGTGCAAGCAACGAGTGAGTGTATGGAATTCCGGATACATGACATCGAGATAGGTGGGGTGAAGCCGTTTTACATTTTGGGACCGTGCACGTTAGAAAATGAAGAATTTTCGTGGAACATGGCACGTAGCATCAAGGAAGTCTGCGCACGGTTGGGTATTTCTTTTATTTTCAAAGGTTCCTACGACAAAGCAAACCGGACGAGTATCAAGAGCCGACGTGGACCGGGCATCAAAGAAGGTTGCCGCTTTCTTTATGAGATCGGTAAAGAACTCGGAATCCCGGTGACGACGGATGTTCACACGGAAAGCCAAGCCGAATATGCGGCACAGTACGTGGACTTGCTGCAGGTGCCGGCTTTCCTCTGCCGCCAGAGCGACTTGCTCGAAGCCTGTGCAAAAAGCGGACGTCCCGTGAACATCAAAAAGGGGCAATTTTTGGCACCGTGGGATTGCCGAAATATCTGCGACAAAATGCTCTCTTTCGGCTGCGAACACTTTATGCTCTGTGAACGCGGAACTTGCTTCGGCTACAATAATTTGGTGGTAGACATGCGCGGGTTGAAGTGGATGCGCGAGTTCGGTTGGCCCGTGGTCTTTGATGCCACTCACTCTATCCAACGCCCGGGCGGTCTGGGGGGGACAACCGGCGGTGACCGCTCTATGGCTCCCATCTTGGCTAATGCGGCTATGGCAGCGGGAGTGGACGGCATCTTCATGGAGGTGCACAGTGACCCGGACCATGCCATGAGTGACGGACCCAACCAGATCAAACTTGCCGACTTGGAGCGTATCCTGCGAAATCTGCAACTGGTGCGCAATGCTTGGGATGCCATGCAAAGAGACGAACCCATTCTCCCATGAGTTTCTTCACACGCCTCACCACCCTGCTGCTGCTCATAGCTGCTCTCTCCGAAGTACGGGGCGCAGTCGCCGAGCGTACTTCCGCCCCGGAGGAATTCCCCGCCCTGCAATTGCTCCCCCCGGGGAGTATTGTTCGCGGTATCTCTTTGCCGCGTTACGAAAATCATCGCGTCACCTCTCTGCTGACCGCCGACTTGATGGAAGTTCTCTCGCGCTACGAGACCCGTATGGAAAATATTCAGACCCTGCTGTACGGCGAATCGGGAGAAACCACCCGAGTGCGAATGGCTAACGCCCATTACAACTTCCGCACGCAGTTGCTCTCTTCCCGTAACAACATCGTGACTCTGTCGCACCCCCGCTACAACGTCCGCGCCCACGGCGGTATCCTCCACAACGGCACGCGTCGCGGCGTCCTCATCGGTCCCGTGCATACCGTCATTCGTTCCGTCAACCTTGCTGCACCATGAACCCCCTGCACCGCGCTTCCCTGCTCCTAGCTACTGCGTCGATGCTCTTCCCGCTCACTCAGGCAGCTGCACCCGCCGCCGTGTCCGCCAAAATGACCGAGCTGCAGGAGATGGCGCGTCAGGCGCAGGTCATGGAAGATGAACTGGCAAAGGTGGAACGCTTACCGGAAGTCTCCTTCAACCCCCACGCGGAAATGCCGCAGGCAGGCGCAGGGGAAACAGCCGTGCTCTCCGAAAGCGGTATGTACTTTGATAACCTGCGCTCCTGTCTCATTTACATCGGTAACGTGCGACTCAACAATGAACGTATCCGGCTGCGCGCCGCCCACCGTCTCTATGTCTTGATGCCGGAGAACGAAAAAAAGTCTGTGGCAAAAGACTTCTCCACGAACACCCCTACCAAGCAAACCGCCGCCGAAACTCCCGCAGCCACCTCTCCCGGCAATCGCTCCACCACCTCTCAACCCGACGGTGCTCCATCTGCATCCGTCCCCACGGCACCGCCCGCTGCTGTCCCCTCCGGTGCGTCCGCTGCCAACGCCTCCGGCAAAGCACTGCCTGCCGAATCCCCCCCGCCGCCGTCCGCCGAGAAGGCTCCCGACAAGTCCCCCGCAGTTCCTTCCGGCAATGCTCCGCCTGCCGAATCCCCCGCATCTCCGTCCGCTCCGGATACCCCGCCCGCACCGCCGCAGCCGCCGGTGCTCGTGACAGTGCAGAATGCAGCGGTTGATGTGCCCGGCGATAAGGCTCTCTTGGAGGGGTTGCCCCAAAATCCTTCTGTGTCCGTGCAATGGGGAGATAACTCGCTGTTCCTTCAAATGCAGCAGAATGGTCAACCGGCTTGGGTGTACGCAGACCCGGTGGGCAATGTGCTGCTTGTGGGTGCTCACTTCAAAGGTAACTTTACACAGGAGGGCAGGCACTACGTGCTCACGGCGGAGCGTGGTCCGGCGTACTACGATGCCGCCTCCCGTACATTGACCGTCGTAGGTCCCGCAACTCTGGCTTCGGAGGGCGATAGCATCTCCGGAGATGAACAAATGTGTGTCTCTTTTGCCCCGAGTGACCAACCTCCCCCTCCGCCTCGAGGTGCTTTCTCTCAATTTACCGGAATGCGTCTCGGTCCGGTGCAGGGTGCTGTGGCTCGCGGTCATGTCGTATGCGTCAGAGCGGCACAAAATGACCGACCCGCTGCCCGCATCTCGGGCGACCTCCTCACTTACGATGCCGTCAACGGTGCCTGCCGTGTGCAGGGTGCACCGTGCTCTCTCGATTACGGTGCGCATTCCCTGCATACAAAGGGTACCATTTTCCTGGAACCGAATGGCGATGCACGTGTCGACGGCGGGTTGATCACCGGCACCTACGAGCGTCCCGTCTCCCGCGATACGGCGGCATCTGTCATCGCCGGCACTTACCGAACAAAGGGACCTCTCCTTTACGACGCGCACGACAACAAAGTCATCTTCCCGGCGGGGCTCCGCGCCGATGATAAGTTGGCTCATTTCAGCTGCACCGGGCGCGCTGAGCTCTTCCTGCGTGCAATATCTGCCCCCACACCCCCCCAAAAAACGGGTATGCTGAATCTGGCTATCGCCCGCCGCCAAGAAGTATTGCGCCTTTCCGCCCAAGGTAATGTAAAATTGCACAGTGCCGCTACCCCCGAACAACCGGAGCTCGATGCAAGCTGTGACGTCCTCGTGGCGGATGTCGCCCACGGCTCTGCCCTCCTCCGCTCTCTCTCCGGTGCGCCGTCCCACGCGCATTACGGTCAGTATACGCTCGACGCCCAAAGTGCCCCGAAAATCAAATCGGAGGTGCTGGTGGCCGATAACGGCAACATCGCAGCGGCAGGCACGTCTCTGCACTCTCAGCTCCCGGTACAGGCCGGAATGGTCGACATCCGCTGCACGAAGTTCTTGCACCTAGAGCGCACCAAATGCCTACTTTTTCTGGGTCCCAATTCCTCAGTCGTTGCACCGAACGGAATTTTGACAGCTCGCGGCGTGTTGCAGGCTATCCTCTCCGAGGACCCCACGCAACGCCCCCCCATGCAGAAATACCCGCACCTGCATTATCCGTACACCGGTCTGCGCCAAGCTGCCACGAATAACGGCGGCTCCCTGCGTACGTTGAAAATGAGCCTACAGTGCGATGGTCCCATGAGTATCCGCCTTATCCCCGGTAAAAAACCTACCGACAATTTTCGCGAGTGTCTCGAGTATGCCTCTGCGTCTACGCATGTCCGCGTCGCCGGTAAAGATACAGAAGGTACTTTGCGCCGAGCCGACGGCGAATCTCTCTCCTTCGACCGCTCTTCCGGCAACTTCTACCTGCGTGGCCCCCGCGTCCTCCTCTTGGATAAAGATAACACGCATACCGCTTCCGGACACGGTGCCTGCGTAACGCTCGACCCCGATAATAACGTGCACGTCACCGGCGAACACCAGATGACTACTGCCACCCGCTTCCGTCAACAAGTTGAATCTCGTAGAAAAAAATGAGCAGTCCGGATTCCTCTCTCCCCCTGCTGCACGCCGAGGGTCTTTGCAAATCTTACAACGAACGCTGTGTGGTCGACCATGTGGACATGGATGTGCGTGCAGGCGAAATTGTCGGTCTCCTCGGTCCGAACGGTGCCGGTAAAACAACTTCTTTCTACATGGTGGCAGGTCTCGTGCGCCCCGATGAAGGCAATGTGGCTTTCTGCGGTCGCGATGTTACTCACCTCCCCATGCACCTGCGCGCACGCCTCGGCATGGGATACCTCCCCCAAGAGGAATCTATCTTCCGCAAGTTGAACGTGCAGGATAACCTCCTAGCTATCCTCGAAACTCGCCCCGACCTCTCCCGCCGTCAACAAAAACAAATCGCCGATGAACTGATGGAGCGTTTCAACATCAGCCGCTTGCGTAAAAGTCAGGCCCTGCAACTCTCCGGCGGCGAAAAACGCCGCCTCACCATCGCCCGCGCACTGGCCACTAACCCTAAGCTCCTGATGCTCGATGAACCCTTCGCCGGTGTCGACCCCATCGCCGTTCAGGATATTCAGCATATTGTCGCTTCCCTGCGCGAAACCGACGGTCTCTCCATCCTCATCACCGACCACAACGTCCGAGAAACCCTCGGCATCGTCGACCGCGCCTACATCCTCTTCGAAGGCAAAGTCATCAAACACGGTAACGCCCACGAAATCGCCAACGACCCGAAAACTCGCAAAATCTACCTAGGCGAGCACTTCAAAATGTAGCACTCCTCACTGCGGCACACCCCCACGCGAGCACCCCTCGGCTTCGCTACCTCGTACCTCGTACTTCCTTTTGCCTCGTACTTCCCGCCTACCTCACACTCCCAACACGGATGGAGAACCCGCACCATGCTGCGGCTCCACGCAGACCTCCTCCCCGGCTCCGCCACTTCGTACCTCGTACTTCGTACCTCCATTTCCCTCCGTTTCCCCGCGACAGGACCAACGCTCCTCTCCAAGCGTCTTCCTTTCGCGAATCCGGTGTCACAGCTTGGGCGCAATCGTCACCTCTTCTTTGATATAGCCCTTGGCGGACGGAGCCACGGCGGTAGGTTCGGCGGCAGCCTGCCTCACGGTCACAGGTGCTTTGCCCGTGTTGCTGATGCCCACCCCATTCACCCCCGCCTTGTCCGACGGCAACCCCTCGCCCACAAGCATATCCCCCAGCCATACGTAAAATCCTCTATTCACCCCATAGTCCGGGTTCCCCGGGGTCCATACCACTCGCAGAGGTTCCTTATTCTGAGACATATCCGCCGAATACAAGATCGTCTTCCCCCACTTCAAGTAACTCTCCGTCACGGTCAGCGTCCCGCTTACGGCAGCTCCCGACCCCACCTGTACCTCCAATCCTTGGTCAGTCTCCCATCCGTCTTTTGCCCCATCTCCCACGGCAATCGTCAACGCAACAGAGAAACCCTTTGTCAAATCCGACCCGGCAGGCCACGGCGCAACCAACTTCTTCCCCGGTGCCACCGTCAGTGTCTTCTCCCCCGCTTCTACCCCCTCTTTCTCTGTGGCTGTTTCTACCAAGGTACCCATCGGCACGCTGAACTCTTCCGTACTCTTGCGGGGTAGCCCTGCCGAGCGTCCGGCTATCCCCAATGCCCGCGCCACGCACCCCGCAATGAGCATATCTCCGTGTACATTCGGATGCAGCCCGTCCTTTCCGTAAAAACTTGGTACCCCCTTCCCCGGCTTCTCCACGTCGGCTACATCGATTATCCCCTTGTTGACATCCGCCAAGATCACCTTCTTGTTCTTCGCCCACTGCGCAAATCTCTTGTTGTAACCATCTATCACAGCCGCATAATCCTTGGCTGTTGTGTTGTACTGATTATTCCCCCATGTGGGAATGTTCAACACCACAATACGCGCCCTCTTATTCGCCTTGCGTATGGAGTCCACGATCACACTCATATCCCCCTTCTTCCTGTCCAAAAGTGCTTTCTCTGCCTCTTGAATATGCTTCGCTACCCCATCCTTGCCATATTCGCTCAGCAAATCATTCGTCCCCAAAAGAATGAAATAAGTATCCGGCGCATCCCCATCTATCTTCCTCGGTCCCGTGTACGTCTCATCCAGCTTCAGCCAGTCCAGTATGTCTGTATTGTCCAAACGACCGGATGCCTTGGTGTGATCCCTGCCGGAGGTCTCGTACGCCCGCTGCGAACTCATGGCACAATGCCTGTTGTTGAACGTTTTCCCGATGTACAACGCCCCCGGCTTCACTCCCCCCTGTTCTTCATTGCGATTGCCCGTCTCTACCCCGACTACATCAAACTCTATCCCATTATCGACCAGTATCTTATGCAATGCCCACCGATACGACGGCGAATCATACCCATGCGTGATGGAATCCCCTATAAACGTCACACTCCCCAAGTCCGACAAGTCGGCTTTCTTTGCCCCCTTTTTGGAGCCCGGTGCCCCCATGCAAACACCCGCCATGGCGAGTGCCGCCATTATTGCTATCCCGTAAGTCTTCATGCCAACCATATTACTCCCCATCCCCCGAAACGCAAGAAAAAAATTCTGCGCGTCTGCGCCCATCCTCGCCTGCCCCAAGAAAATTTTTGAAAAACCCCGCCATGCTAATCCCCATACGGGTTACAGACGCCCAACAGGAAGTACGAGGTACGAAGTACGAAGTGGCAAAGCCGAGGAGTGGCGGGTGTGGTAAGCAAGAGGGTCGTGTAAGAAAGACGTGCGCGGTGAGAGTGTTGTGGCTGGTCGCGTCATGTGTGATGGATAGCGGTGCCACGCGAGCACCTTTTCATGGCTTCGCATACCACAGACGTATCATCCCCACGGGTGCTTTGATTTATCCCCCTCGCGTCGTTCCGCCTTTGCCTCTTTCCTACTCCCCTGCGCAACTCCGTTGCGCCTAACTCCTTCACTTCGTACTTCGTACTTCGTACCTCATACTTCCATTCCCCCGCGTCTTCCTGCCGCAAAGTCCTCGCCCACCACGAAGCCTTTAATTTATTTGGGGCAGGTGTGGATGTGACCGTGGTTTAGACTTGCTTTGCGGAGGAAGTGTGGTAGGATGGGGGAGTATGCACGGCGGGGAAATATTAACGTGGGTCTTTGAAATTGTCGTATTGTGGGTCGTCTTTTATCAAGCATACCGCTTTTTTTATCGGGAAAGAGCGGCAATGATCTTCGGCGGTCTGGTCATTTCGATCCTCCTAGTCTTCCTCTTCGTCAAAGTCATCAGGGCACGCGAGCTGGAGTGGATCGGCACGGCATTGGTGCCGATCAGTACCATCTTGGCAGTTTTATTCCAAAATGAGCTGCGCACAGCCCTAACTCGCATCGGTCGCGGTACTTTTCGCCGTCTCATGAATCGCAATGTTGAAGAATCAACGGTCTTTAATGCAATTTGCGACGCCGTGACCTATCTCGTGAATCGCCATTACGGTGCCCTCATCGTTCTCTGCCGTGAAAATAAACTCTCTGAAAATGTCCTCCTCAACAGGGGCGTGCGCCTCTCTGCTACTATCTCTGCAGAACTCCTCGAATCTATTTTTTACAAAGGTTCTGCACTCCATGACGGTGCCGTTATTATTGACAATGAACGTATCATATCAGCCGCCGTCATTTTGCCCGTCACAAAACGGGAAATTGTCGACAGAAGCCTCGGTCTCCGGCATCGTGCCGCCATCGGTATCACAGAGAAGTCTGATGCCGTCGTGATTATAGTCTCCGAGGAAACAGGTGCAATCTCGCTGGCGGTGGGAGGCGAACAGAGCAGTCCCACACCCCTGCAACGCAATCTGAGTGTCGATGCACTCAATCATCGCTTAAAAGAACTATTCCGAGACCATGATCGAGCCGAAGTCCATTCCGTACCTCCTGAAAATGCCATGGCAGAAAGTGAGGAGGCTGCTGACACATAATTGGAAGCCCAAGTACCTTTGCTTGTTCGCCGCAATCGCCGTGTGGGGGGCTGTGTTTTATACGGCAGAGCGGGATAATCCGTCATGGGACGCTTTGGAAGAAAGCCCGAACGACCCCACAATCGGGGGTAATAGCCAAATGACTCACCCCCACCCCACCGAAGCCAAGCCGGTAAAGGGTAAGGAAAAATAATATGGGACCCCCTTTTGCCACAGGTACCAATACGGAAGTTGACAAAGCTTGCGTAACCTGTGCCCCCCTGCGTGCCGTGGAAATACGTGCTGTGGTTTGCAACTCAGTCGCCTACGGTAATCTCAACGCTGTGCGCGCCACACTCAACGACCGATCGGCTGACGCACCGGGGGCATCCACGGTCAACAGGGTGCACAGGCTAAACTCGTTCTGGGTACATACCGCAAATCCTCGTAACCTTCCATGAGAGTCTGGAACCTACGCAGCTCCTCCCTTCCCCTGCCCCCGGGCGGCATCATCATGGGCATTTTGAATGTCACCCCGGATTCGTTTTCCGACGGCGGTGCTCATTCCTCTCCGCAGCAAGCCCTCGCTCACGCCGAATCGCTGCTCGCCCAAGGTGCTGCCATCATCGATATAGGGGGTGAATCCACCCGCCCGGGTGCCCTCGAAGTTTCTGTGCGGGAGGAGCTGCGCCGCGTCCTTCCTGCCCTTCGTCTGATCCGTCGAGAATTGCCCGATGTCCCCATTTCCATCGACACCCGCCACCCGCCCGTCGCTCAAGCTGCGCTGGATGCCGGTGCCGACATCGTCAACGACATCTGCGGTCTCCGCAGTGCATCCATGCGCAAACTCTGTGCAGAGTACGCCTGCGGTGTCGTCATTATGCACATGCAGGGCGAACCTTCCACCATGCAACAAAACCCGGTCTATCGGAATGTGTTGTCCGACGTCCGTGACTTTCTCGTCCGCCAAGTGCAACTTGCCTGCGCCGCCGGAGTGGATATCAGCCGTATCTGTCTAGACCCCGGCATCGGGTTCGGTAAGACGACCCAACAAAACCTCCAGCTGATCGATGGTTTGGAATCTTTGCGCTTCCGCAACCTCCCCATCCTCATCGGACTTTCCCGCAAGCGTTTTCTGAATGATGTCCTGCCCGGGGATGACCAGGTCACCGTGCGGATGAGTTTGCGCGCCGCCGAGCACGGAGCCCAAGTGCACCGCGTACACGATGTCGCCCCCCTCCTCGCCGCCCTGAACGCCCTGAATGCGGCAAGCTAACCCCCCACACACACACGGTCGTTTCCTCCGCCCTGCCCTTCGTTCTCAAAATTCCTAGGGTACCGCCACCCAAACCGGAGAATCCTCGTTGAAAGGCGGAGCAATCAAATCCTTCGGATTATTGCTGAAGAGGCAATTCACGGTCTTCCCTTTTTTATTTTTCGCTTTCGACATGAGTTCAAAAAGCTTCTGTCGATCGGGGACTTCGAGATTTGTGCGGAAGAGGTCGAACTTCCTTCCGACCTCCTTCTTACCTTTCTTGGCATCGGTGACCTCCTCGATAAAGAGCATAAGACCGAACCCACCACCCGGTATCTCGCAAATGGCTATCTGTATGGGGTATTCCCTCCCCTCCTCCACCTCAAATACCTTTCCTCCGGTAAGTCCCAATTGATCATTCCATACTTTGAGTTCTACCATGGAGATTTCCTCGTACTCCTCAAACCCTGCCAACTCACCCTTCCTTACCCTTCTCCAGTAACCCTCCCGATCGCCTTTACCCCCTACCCACCATGCCCGAATATTACTTTCATCAAAAAGGGACGGTATGCGATACCCTGCTTCGAGCACCACCTTGTTGTTAAACCGCACCCCTATGTAGTCATCCCCTGTTCCCACAAAGCGGAACTTCCCGCTCTTCGGTGCCCGTACCCGCCCACGATACACCACAATCCATCCGCCGGGCTCGCAGACGTCATCACACTGGTACGCTATAGGTCCGTAAACATCCCTCGCCATCGGCACGTAAAAACTGGAGGCATAAAGCTTCTGCGGAGATTTGTAATACGCAGAAAGAGTCGCTTCATTCCAACCCTTGAAAAACTTTTGCGCTTCTCGTCCGAATGACTGCTGATCTACCTTGAGTGCCGTCATCGGCTTGCCGTCAGGTCCCTTCTTCGGCTTCTGGTCTTCATCCAACACCGGCATTTTCTTAGCTATCTTGGACAACACCCCACTGCGTGTAAGCTTCAAGTCGTAAAAGGTCCCCTCCAAGGATGAGCCACCCGCCGTGCTGCTCCCAAAGCCACCTCCCGTCTCGCCCAAGCCTTCCCCTAAGTCCATATCCATCGAAATGTCCATCTGGTCAAAGCTGATATCTCCGGTCGTATCAATGCTCACGGGGGATGCCACCGCCCCCACCGCATTCTGCGCCACAATGACACTCGGTGTTACCGTCGGGTTCGTATTCACGGAGCGAGAAGTTAGCTCCTTTGCCACAGGCGCATTCGTCGGCGGTCCGTCTTCCGCCGGTGGCACGTATGAAATAAATTCGGTCGGCACTTCCCCTTGTATAATCATCACCGTAAAGTAGAGGATACCGCCGAAGAGCAGTATCAATCCGCTGCACACGCCGAATGATATCAGCTTGTTCATGAACGCATTCCTCTTAAGTTTGCGCAGAGCTTCATCGCTCATCTGGATGTGAAGTGACATGGAATGAAATGTGATTTTGTGCTGCTATTCTACTTGCCCCCGCGACAGACAGCGGTTAGGGTACCGCCACCCACACCGGTGAATCCTCGTTAAAGGGCGGTGCATTCAATTGCTCCGGTTTACTGATTTTAAAGAGGCAGTTGTAGACCTTTCCCGTCTTGCCCTTAGCCTTGGATATGAGATCAAACAATTTCTTCCGGTCGGGAATCTCGAGATTGGTGCGGAAAAGGTCAAACTTCTCGCCGGGCTTCACTTTCTTGCCATCGGTCAAGTCTTCAATAAAAAGAACAAACCCGAACCCTCCCCCAGGTATCTCGCTCAGTACGATCTGAATGGGATATTCCTGCCCCTCTTTCACCTCAAATTCCTTCCCCGCAGTCAGCCCTCCCAAATCATCGTTCCACTCCTTAAGCTCCAAGATGAAAGGAATGCATTCATATCCCTCTGAACCTTTCACTTCTCCTCTCTTGATCGCATCCCAATACTTGTCCTTGTTTCCAGCGCGCTTAGTCACCCAATAGCCTACCCCCCCCTCACCGACAAGAGACGGTATGCGGTACCCTGAATTAAGTACCACCTTTCCGTTAAATTTCACCCCCAAATAATCGTCTCCCGTCCCCACAAAGCGGAACTTGCCTGTCTTCGGTGCCCGCACCCGCCCACGGTATATCACAACCCACCCACTAGGCTGACAAACATCGTCACATTGAAAGGCTATAGGAGCGTATTTATCTTGCACCATCGGTACGTAAAAGCTAGATGCATAGAGCTTCTGGGGTGACCTATAATATTCGGAGAATACGGCTTCATTCCAACCCTTGAGAAAGAACTTCTGCAGCTCGCGCATAAACTCCTCTTCACTCTTCAGCTTGTATATTTCCTTGACCTTTCCGTTCTCATCCTTCACAGGTTTCCCGTCTGCACCCGCATTGGGTGCCACAACGGCATTCCTAGACCGCACACCGTTTCGAGTGAGTTTCAAGTCGTAGAAAGTTCCCTCGAGAGATGAGCCACCCGCCGTGCTGCCCCCCAATCCGCCGCCTGTCTCTCCTAAACCCTCCCCTAAATCCATATCCATCGAAATATCCATCTGGTCAAAGCTGATGTCCCCGGTCGTATCAATGCTCACGGGGGACGCCACCGCCCCCACCGCATTTTGCGCCACGATGACACTCGGCGTTACCGTCGGGTTCGTATTCACGGAGCGAGAAGTTAGCTCCTTTGCCACAGGCGCATTCGTCGGCGGTCCGTCTTCCGCCGGTGGCACATACGAAATAAATTCGGTCGGCACTTCCCCCTGTATAATCATCACCGTGAAGTAGAGGATGCCGCCGAAAAGCAGTATCAATCCGCTGCACACGCCGAATGATATCAGCTTGTTCATAAGCGCGTTCCGCTTGAGTTTGCGCAGAGCCTCATCGCTCATCTGGATATGAAGTGACATAGTACCAAGCTAATTTAGTTCGTTTACTGTGTCAGAATAACCCATCCTCCCCCACAGAACAAGCAAAAAACACCGTCTGTTCGTTACATCCCTGCAACACGGTATCTTTTTCCCACACATCACCGCTGCCCGCCGCACCCGCCACTCCACAGCCTCGCTGCCTCGTACCTCGTGTCCGCCTCGTACTTAATCCTCACCTGTCCCAAGAAAATTTTCGAGAAACGCCGCCATGCGAAGCCCCATGCGGGTCGCAGATGCTCTGCGTACCAAGGGGGCTTCAACTCCACGGGTGTATGGATTGGATTTGTTCCCCACGCGAGGTTCCCGCTTTGCGTTCATCGTCCCTCTCCGCGCAACCTTGTTGCGCCTAACTCCTTCACTTCGTACTTCGTACTTCGTACCTCGTACTTGATCACCCCCGTGTCTTCCCGCCGCAAAGCCATCGCCCACCACGAAGCTCGTATTTTTCTTGGGACGGCTGTGACTCGGGACAGGTGTACTCTCACATCCCATTCAGGAACCGAATGTAGTTGCTGATAGCCTCCTGAACCGTTTTCGGCGGAGTCTCGGGAGTCTCAACCGCTTCGTTGCCTACATCGTTCTCTCCTGCACGCCCGCTCGCACTTTTGTCGGCGACCGGTACTTCCCCTTCGCCTTTTTGAGTCCCCTCAGGCTTCACTTCCCCTTCGGGCGACGGACGCTCCTCGACCAAAGCTTTTTCGCCCTTCGGAGACATCCCCTCGGTCTCAGATGCCCCATTCTTTATCTCTTCGTCAGGGTACTCAAATTCAGCGACGGAACGCGCGGTCGAAATATAATCGGAAACCAAATCGATAGCCCCTGCGTGAAAAGTCTTCCCTTTCCGGACGATGCACGTATTGGTAACAGTGGAGTACGCGAGAACTTCAGAGCCGGGAAACTTTTCCTTGAGAGCTCTCCTTTCGCGACCGGAAAGGTCGGGCATGTAGGAAGAAACATTCGACATGCGGGAACTGACAATCTCCTTAATCTCATCGTCTTCTAAGCGTCCCTTAACAGCACGAAACTCACCGCGTGAACACCTCGCTTCCGTGATGTCTAAGACAATCTCGACGAAGGCATCCCGCTTCCTACCCCGGTTGTCCGTAGATTCGCACTCGATCTGTGCCCGCAAAAGTTTTCCCTGCCAGCCGATAAAGCGAGTATTTTTTCCGCCGTTGGGATACAGAAGCACATTGGGTGTATACCTTTGGCTCTCACTCAGACACGGACAAAGAATAGCCACCCAAGCCTCACGCTTCTCGAAGGGACGTATACTGCTCGAACACGGAATTTTTGCGACCAGCTGCCGCGCGACCTTCACGGCACCCTCCTTCGTGTCTGCATTGACGAAAATGAGCGGCACGTGTGCCTTCTCGTAGGTGCATACCACCGCGATAATGCGACAACCGTCCCACCGCACCAAGTAACAGCTGCCGTCCTGATTGGATTTCTCCCCCGCGCCCGGTATCGCATCCAAAAATCCTCGCAACGACAGACAGGCGTCCCCATCGGTATTGCCCTCCGCTCGCAGTTCACCGCTCACCATCCCCAGCATCAACAACACCAACACAACGAGTCTCCGCACCATCTCCCTCCGTATCCACCCCTCCCCCCCTCTGCCCTTCGCTTCCGTCTTACCGTCCACCACCCGCCTCGCCTTCACACCCCCCCCACTACGTACGTCATACATCGTACATACGGGGAAGGAGCAAGCATCGGCGCGGGTTTGCAGCATGAACTCGGTCTAACTTTTGTATGACTTGATCAACTTCCGGATGTACCTTTGCATGCGCGAGAGGTGGGATTGTATACTCACGGCAAGAGTGAGCTGGTTGCGGGCTCGTACGAGATTGTGCTCCGGATAATCACAACGAAAATACTTATCTCCGTCCAGATAATCCGTGAGGAATCGCACGCCGATCTCCGCAGTAATTAACCACCCTGAAAACGCCAGCATATCTACCTCCGTCTTGGTCAGAAAGTCGTGCGCAGCGTCTAAGTATCCCTCCGCTAATGATTCAAAAAAGGGCATCTGCATCTGCACCTTGGATAGATCGGTCTCATCTTCCTTCGCCGTGCAGGTGGCAGTGCGCACCATGTCGCCGAAGTCATAAAGAGAAAGCCCGGGCATAACCGTATCCAAGTCAATGACACAAACGGCACTGTCCGTCTCCTCATCCAGCATCACGTTGTTGATCTTGGTGTCGTTGTGGGTGATGCGGGTGGGAAGTTCACCGCGTTCCCGCATTTCCACCAGTGTGCCGAATTGCGGAGCCCAAGAGCGAATGAGTTCGAGCTCGGCTGTGCATCCCTGCGCCCGTTTCAACACATCCACCGCCGCACTCTTTTCAAGTGCCTCGTATCGTTTAGGTGTGTTGTGAAAGTCCGGTATCGATTCTCGGATGTCTTCCGGATTCATATCCGACACGAGTTCTTGAAAGGAACCGAAGGCATATCCGGCTTGGTACGCCTGCCGAGTATTTTCTACCACATCATAGGTGTGGGTGCCTTCGATGTTGTTGTAGCAACGCCACACGCCGCCCTCTTCCGGCAGGTTAATGTAGCTGCGCCCACCACGCGCCGGGTAGAGCGTGAGTGTCTGCCCCGCCACATTCTTCCTCCGCCGGAGTACCTTCCACGATATATGCCGCGTCACCTTCTCAACATTCTTCATCACCAATGCCGGATCCTTAAACGCGTAGTCATTGATTCGTTGCAAAATATAGCGGTCTACATGTCCGTCTTCCGTGCGGTAACACGCGCGATACGTCGTGTTGATGTGCCCGTTGTGCAATTCCTCGCCGTACAGAAAATCTCCGCTGATAGCAAATTGATCCCCGATGCGTGCTATACGCTCAGCCACCTCCCCTTTCCGCAGCTCGCTCATGCTCCTCGGTGTTTCCCATGCCTTCATCTACCCTCACCTGCCCCGACGTGCATCTTCCCCTTGCTGTGCCTCCTTCTGCATCTTCTCACTCTCGTTGTTGTATACGAACGAAACAAGTCGAAAAGCTTGCTCAATCTTGGGGTGTCGTACCACTATGGTCATGGTCGAGTTGTAACTTTTAGGCGTGAACTTGCTGCTGTTCAACGGTATAGGCGTTCCGCCCTCTTCCTCCGCAGGCTTCTGCAATACGTACTGGATTTCCTTCACTCCGGGGTTGTCCTTCATCACGAATGACCATATATTTGGTGCATCCGGTCTCAAACAGTTGTTCTCCGGTCGACTGTACGGAGCAAGCTTTCGATGATGCTCCATCGGGAAGTTTCCGGTGAACGTGTACAGCAAATCCAAGGTCGCCGGCGAGAAATTGACCACATACACCCCACCCATCGGAAAATCTTCTTCCTTAATAAAGTAGAATGCCGGTTTTGCCTGCCCACCGGCCAACATAACCACACACAGTGCTTTCTCCCCTCGCATCTCTCTGGGTACCTCAACATCTAAAAAGGGTTTTTCTGCCACCTTCTTCTCACCCTTCTCGTCCTTTTTCGGCTCATCTTTGTATAAAAGTATATGTCCGCCTTTTGCTGCTGCCCTCTCGCTCGGTCCCCGTGCCGATATTCGCAAGGGAACGTACCCATCCCTGTGTTCTACGTACAGGGGTACCGGCAACTTCTGATTTGTCGTGGTGCAGATGACAAAGCGTACGCCGGTGGTAGGGTACTCAATCCTCGGGGCGGCAGCCTCCGCCGCCCCCCCCCCCTGCGCATGCCCCTGCGCCAAAAGCGGCGTGCTCGTCGCAATCATCAAATTCAGTGTAACTGTGTATAGGGTATACTTCTTCATATTGGACTATCGCTGTCTGCCCGTATTGTACCGTCTCTCCCGCCGTTTAGCAAGGAAATTTGCCCCCCAAAGCCTCACCTGTCCTAATAAAATTTTCGAGAAACGCCGCAATGCTAATCCCCATGCGGGTTACAGATGCCCAACAGGAAGTACGAGGTACGAAGTAGCAGAGCCGGGGAATGGCGGACGGGGTGGGCAGTGCGGATGTGGCAGGAAAAACGTGCCTGATGAGAGTGTTGTGGCATGTCGCATCATGTGTGATGGATACCGGTGCCACGCGAGCACCCCTTCATGGCTTCGCATACCACAGACGTACCACCCTCACGGGTGCTTTGATTTATTCCCCTCGCGTCGTTTCGGCTTTGCCTCCTCCCTACTCCCCTTGCGCAACTCCGTTGCGCCTAACTCCTTCACTTCGTACTTCGTACTTGGTCACCTCCGTGTTGCCACGCAACGAAGTTATCGCTCTGCTCTGAGTGCTTATTTGGGACAGGTACGGGCGCAGGATGTGGCTTCCAGTGCCCGCTGCGCCGGTTTGTACCCCTGCTCTGCCGCCCTTTGCCACCACAGCATGGCCGCCTCAGCATCCGGTTTCATCTCCAATCCGGCAACCCCGTAGTACAGCAAATTTCCATAGTCGAACTGCTTTGCAGGGTCCCCCGCCTGCGCCGCAGTGCGTATACGCTCCACGTGTTGCTGAAGATTGCGCTGCTGCTTCTCGGGAGGCAGGGGCGATTCCCCCGGCGGCATGCCATTGTGCGGCTCCGCCCCTCGCTCCCGTCCACTTATCCCCCGCACCGCCCGAAGGATGCCGGGCAACACACAAACCAAACACAACACGCACATCAGCAAATAATGCCACGATGTCACGCGCGATACTCGCCGCAAAAGAAAGGGTCGCACCCTCCTGCCCGCGCGTCCACTCGTCGCGTGATGAGCCCGGCGTTCACTGCGTCGAACTGCGTTGCGCATTGACATGCGGGCGTGATGACGCGGCAGGTGTTCCATCTCCGGCAGACGGTCGTAGCGTCGGTGCAACTCCAGCCATTCATCGTATTCTGCTCGGCGCGCGGGGTCACCGAGTACGTGCCATGCTTCTGTGACCAGTCGAAAGTGTTCGGCAGTCGCCGTATCTCCCCCGGTATGGTCCGGGTGCAACTGCATCGCCAAGCGTCGATACGCTCCCTTGATAGCCTGCCGGTCCGCCTGCGGACTCACGCCGAGCTGCTCGTACAAATCATCACGCATGGTCGGGTTGATGGGGGATGTCATGTGTCATACGGCGGGCGAAATCAACGAGTCGCACGAGCGGTCGCCACCCGAGAGCACGCAATTTGTCGGCACAAACGCGTTGGTGAAGCCACCCGTGTCTTCCCGGTGCAGGAGGCGAGCCTCCCCGTTTCATTGCACCGGACGACAGTATCTCTTCCATCCGTCGATAAAATTCCGCCAGTAGCAGTGTTTCCGCACAAACATTGTACACTTGCCCACCCTCTCCGCGCTCCGCCAGCAGCATGAGTGCCTGCGCGGCGTCCTCCACGTGCACGTAATTCACCCACCGGAACTCTGCTCCCGGCAGGGTCTCTCGGTGCTCGATATAACGCCGCGCCACCTCGCAGCGTCCCGGTCCGTATAGTGCCGCCAGACGCGCTACTATCCCGCCGACCTCCCGCACCGCCTGCTCCGCACGCAGCATGATGCGCATGTTCTCCCGACGCGCCGGGCACGCGCTCTCCTCCGTGACCTCGCCCCCCCCCTCCTCTTCGTACACGGAACACGTGGAGCAATACACGAGCTTGCATCTCCCACCCAAGCGAGCCAAGCTCTGTGCTACCTCTTCGTAGCCATGTCGGTAGGCTGCGGCATCTCTTCCGCAGGCGGACGTGCAGCAAAAGACCACACCGGGACTCAGCATCTGCCCGGCAACTCGCCGTGTGTTCGGCTGCTGCACTGCTCCCCGTACATCCGCCGAGCGGCGTTCATCGATGCTGAGTACCTGCATACCTGCCGCCCGACAGCACCGCACCATCTCCCCGCCCAAAAAACCCGCCCCCACGATCCACGCATGTCGGCAGCTCACGTTCATTCGGTTTCTCTCTTTCGGTGGCTCTCCCGTGCACACCAAGCCTCCGCCCACGCCAAATCCCCGGGATAGGTGATCTTCGGGTTATTTCCCACGTGCACCAAATACGGATACACCCCCACCAGCCGAACGGCTGTCACCTCATCGGTCAGTTCCGCATCCCCCGCCGCAGCGTATGCCCGCCGCAGCAGCCCGACGCGAAAAATCTGCGGGGTTTCCATTCCCCACATTCCTTCCCGGTCTATCACTTCCGGCGTACATCGTCGGTCGGCATCGGCGCGTTTCAGCGTATCCGTCACCGGGTGTGCACAGACCGCTGCGCCGTACCGTTGAGCGGCTGCCAAACACTCGCGTATGCCCGCAGGCGTCACGAGCGGTCGCGCCCCGTCGTGCACCGCCACCCAAGTCTCTTCTCCCTCTACCATGGCAAGCCCGGAGCACACCGAATCGCACCGCCTTTGCCCGCCCTCGGCTCGCACCACGGGTACCTCTCCGGCGTATTCCCATGGTCGTAGGGCATTCCATCGCTCCGCCGGACAGACCACGATGATGCGTTCCGCTCCCGCTTCCGCAAACGTACGCACACTGCGGCAAAGCACAGGCACCCCCGCCAAAGGAGCGGTCAGTTTATCAAAGCCGACTCTCCGAGAACCCCCCGCTGCCACGATGACGGCACAGAACATCGGAAGTATCTCCCTCAACCGAGTGCCTTAGAGACTAACGCAGAAAGAAGTCTGCCGGAAGCCCGTCCCTGCGTGCGTGCCTGCATCTCTTTCATCACGCGACCCATATCCTTTTTGCCGGACGCCCCCAGCTCGGCTACCACCGCTTCCACGATCGGCACAAGCTCCTCCTCCGTCATTTCTGCGGGTAAAAACGCCGCCAACACCCCGCGTTCCGCCTTTTCCTTGTCGACCAGTTCTTGGCGTCCCGCCTGTTCGTACATTCGGATGGAATCCTCCCGCTGTTTGATTTGTTTGCGTACCACGTTGAGTGCCTCATTTTCCGGCAACTCCTCGTGCACATTCCCCTTGGCCACTTGGGCATTCTGAAGTGCCGTCTTAAGCCCACGCAATGCCCCCAACGCCACCGTATCCCTACCCAGCATCGCCGCCTTCATCTTCTCGGTAATCTGTGCGTATATCGTACTCATAGCCGCATCATTTAACCAGCTTTTGAACAAATGTCAAGCCCTCTCTCAACTACCTCGCACCAACCGCCGCACACTCCCCGGCTCCGCATGATTGCGCTCGACGGAACACACCCCGCATTGATCGTGTGTAACACCTGTCTCAGGGGAGCATGATGATGAGGCATGTCAGGACGGCAAGCGCAATGAAGACCCACAGAATGACGAGCCCTTTCCCTTCCGCCGGAGCCCCCGTACCCTGAATGTGGGAGTACTTGCCGCGAATGCGCCCCTTCTTCATAAATCCATCGTAATTCTTCTGCAGCAACGTGGCTTCCACCTGCCGCATTACATCCAGCAACACCCCCACCAAAATAAGCAGGGACGTACCGCCGAAGAATTGCGTCACCACGTGCGGCAATGCCCCGAAAACCGAGAGCAGACTCGGCAGGAAGTAAATGAGCGTCAGGAAAAGTGACCCGGCAAAGGTCAGCCGCGTCATTGTCTGGTCCAAAAATGCGGCTGTGGCGGGTCCCGGTCGTATCCCGGGGATATAACTGCCGGACCGCTTGAGATTCTCCGAAATCTGCTGGGGCTGGAACATGGTAGCCACCCAGAAGAAGGAGAAGAAAAAGATCATGAACGAGGAAATAAGGTAATACCAAATGTCACTCGGTGAAAGGATATTGGAGACAAGCGACGCCCAGAATGAATCACCGGAAAAGAGCTGGGTAACGAGCATGCCCGGCAATGCCAAAATAGCTGTGGCAAAAATCACCGGCATCACGCCCGAGTAGTTAAGCTTGAGCGGTAAGTAGGTCGTGCCGCCCTGCGTCATCTTTCCGTGCCCTACCACGCGCTTTGCCTGCTGCACCGGAATGCGCCGCTGCGCTTGGCTGACCGTGACGACAAGTGCTACCACCACAATCATGAAGAGGATCAGTGCCACGAGCGTCAGCGAACCCAGCGGATTGATCTCCCCATCCTTCATGACGAACGTTTTCCACGCCATGGAGAAAGCACCCGGAAGAGCAGAAATAATGTTCACCGAGATGATGAGCGAGATGCCGTTGCCCACGCCTCGCTCGGTAATCTGGTCCCCTATCCACATGAGAAACATCGTACCCGTCACGATGATGAATATGGTCGAGAGCGTAAATATCCACCCCGGGTGCATGACGAGGTT